>NZ_JBPQTK010000043.1:0-42611 GCF_051386315.1 Micromonospora sp. URMC 107 | reverse complement strand
ATAAGAGACAGGATCCGCCCACGGCCCGTCCGCGTGTCGGCGCGGAGCCGCGTCCGCGTGTCGGCGCGGGACGGGAATCGTCACCGGTCGGCGGCCCGACGCGACGCGTCGCCGACGCGGGGCGCGCCCTCGCCCGGCCCGGAGCGGTCGTCAGGCCCCGTGCCGCAGGTCCCACCGGTCCTGCTCGTCGCCCGGGTCCGGCAGATCCCGCCGTGGGTCGGTCTCGGTCAGCGCCGTCCGCTCCTCCGGGCGCACCCCGGGCGGCATCTCGCCGAAGCGTACGTGCCGCAGGAAGGTGTAGTCGTCGTCCGTGAACGACGTGCCGGAGCGCTCTTCAGCCATCGCTTCTCTCCCTCGACGTCGTCATTCTGCGCACTGGTGGAGGCGGGCACTACCCCTAAAGCGTCCTAGGATCCTGGGTGAAAGCCGGTGCGTCGGGCCGCGAGCCAAGGTCCTCCCCGCGGACCGACGCAGCGACGGACCGCGGGGAGCGCGGGGACCCGTGGACCGACGGACCGGCGAGCGGGCTGCGCGCTCAGGCCGTCGGCAGCCGGGCCAGCAGTGCCAGGGCCGCTCGGACCGGGGCGCGGCGCAGCGTCTCGTCGAAGCTCGCCCGCCCCTGACAGAACCGCACGAACATCCGCCAGCCCGGCGGGGTGGCCAACAACGCGTGGAAGACCCCCGGCCGCCGGGCGAACACGTCGAGCAGCCGGTGCCCGGCGCGCATCGACGGCACCAGGTCCCGGGTGACCGCCCGGTCGTACCCCGCGAGGTCACCGGCGGCGACCGCCGCACCGGCCAGCTCGCCGGAGCGCAGCGCGTAGCTGATCCCCTCCCGGCTCCACGGCTCCAGCAGCCCCGCCGCGTCGCCCGCGACCAGCACCCGGCCCCGGCGCAGCGGCGAGTCCTCGCTCCGGCAGCGGGTCAGGTGACCGGAGTCGTGCGCGGGTTCCACCCCGGACAGGCCCAGCCGGTCGACGAACCCGCGCAGGTAGGCCCTGGTCCGCTCCCCCTCGCCCCGGGCCGCGATCACGCCGACCGTCAGCCGGTCCCCCTTCGGGAAGACCCAGGCGTACGAGCCGGGCAGCGGCCCCCAGTCCAGCAGGAGGCGGCCGCGCCAGCGGGCCTGCTCCTCCGGCGGCACGGGCAGCTCCAGCTCCAGCCCCAGGTCCACCTGCCGGTGGCGCACCCCCACGTGCCGGGCCGTCACGCCCGAGGAGCCGTCCGCCCCGACCACCGCCCGCGCGTGGACCGTGCTCCCGTCGGCGAGTCTGAGGCGTACGACGTCGGGGTCCTGCTCGACCGCGCGGACCGCGACGCGCTCGCGGACCTCGGCGCCGGCGGCGACCGCGGCGGCGCGCAGGCGGTCGTCGAACTCCTCCCGGCGCACCATGCTGACCAGCGGACCGCTCCGATGGCGGCGGGTGAACCGCCGTCGCCCGTCCCGAGTGAACGTCACCCGGTCGACCAGGTCGTGCGCGGGCACCTCGATCCGGTCGGCCACCGCCGCGAGCGAGGTGCCGATCAGGCCGCCCCCGCAGGTCTTGTAGCGCGGGTGCGCGGCGCGCTCCACGACGAGCGTGCGCACGCCCGCACGGGCGGCGGCGTGGGCGGCGGAGAGCCCGGCGGGGCCGGCGCCGACGACGGCGAGATCCCAGACGATCACTGGTGCAGCGTAGGGCAAACCGCGGCGTCCGGCGCCGTCGGCGCGGCCGGGGCACCGCCCGATCGGGTGCGCATCTTCGGTCGCCGACCGGGTAACCGCGCGGCGCAACCGCCCGCTCAGGGGCGGGACAGGCTAAGGAGGAAGGCCATGCGGCAGGTGCAGCTGTCGGATGTCGAGGAGCGGGTGTACGACGCGGTCGCGGCGCTGGAGGCCCGGGGGCAGGTGCCGTACCCGGACCTGATCGCCGAGGAGGCCGGTCTCACCGAGGAGCAGTTGCGGGCGCCGCTGCACCAGCTGACCGAGAAGAACCTGTTGCACCGGGAGGACTCGCCGATGGCCGGGCTGGACTTCGGCCCCCGGTTCTGCGCCCGCCAGATGGCGTGAGGCGCCGCGCGCCGCGAATTGGTTCGCCTCCCGGGGACCGGGGTAGCGCTCAGCGATGCCCGTCCACCGGTCCGCGGGAGGCACGATGAGCCCCACGGGCGCGCCACCATCGGCCGAGGCCACCGCGTCGCCGGACGACCGGCGGCGCTGGCAGGCCCTCGGGGTCGGGCTGGTCGCCGCCTTCATGACGCTGCTCGACGTGAGCATCGTCAACGTCGCCGTCCCATCGATGGACCGCGCCCTCGGGGCCTCCCCCAGCGACCTGCAGTGGGTGCTCTCCGGGTACGCCCTGACGTTCGGGCTGGTGCTGGTCTCCGCCGGGCGCTTCGGCGACGCGCGCGGGCGGCGTAACGCGTTCGTCTTCGGGATCACCCTGTTCACGCTGGCCAGCGCGCTGGCCGGGCTGGCCGCCTCCCCCGCGTGGCTGATCGCGGCCCGGCTGCTTCAGGGCGCCGCCGCCGGGGTGGTCAACCCGCAGGTCACCGGGCTGATCCAGGAGCTCTTCCGGGGCCCCGAGCGGGGCCGCCCGTTCGGGCTGCTCGGGGCCACCATCGGCATCTCCACGGCCGTCGGCCCACTGCTCGGCGGCCTGCTGATCGCCGTCGGCGGCGAGGAGCACGGCTGGCGCTGGGTGTTCTTCGTCAACGTGCCGGTCGGCGTCCTCGCGGTGGTCCTCGGCTGGCGGCTGCTTCCCGCCCGCCCGGCCGGCCCCCGGGACCACCGGCGGCTGGACCCCGTCGGGGTGCTGCTGCTCGGCGTCGGCGTGCTGCTCGTGCTGCTGCCGCTGGTACAGCAGGAGTGGCGGAGCCCGGCGAAGTGGCTGCTCGTGCCGGCGGGGCTGCTCACCCTGGCCGGCTTCGGGGCCTGGGAACGGTGGTACGCCCGGCGCCAGGAACCGCTGTTCGACCTGCGGCTGTTCGGCTTCCGGTCGTACGCCCTCGGATCGCTGATCGCGCTTGTCTACTTCGGCGGGTTCACCGCGATCTTCTTCATCTTCACGCTCTACCTGCAGAACGGGCTCGGCTACAGCGCGCTGGTCGCCGGCCTGGCCATCACCCCGTTCGCGCTGGGCTCGGCGGCGGCGTCCGCGCTCGGCGGCCGGATCGTCAACCGCTTCGGACGTCCGCTGGTCGCGGTCGGGCTGCTCACCGTGGTGGCCGGGCTCGTCGCGGTGGTCGGCGTGCTCGCCCTGGCCCCGAGCGACGCCACCGTGCCGTGGCTGACCGCGGCTCCCCTGCTGGTCGCCGGGCTGGGCAGCGGACTGGTGATCGCGCCGAACCAGACCCTGACCCTGTCCCAGGTGCCGGTGCGGCACGCGGGCAGCGGGGCGGGCATGCTCCAGACCGGCCAGCGGATCGGTTCCGCCGCCGGGATCGCCGCCGTCGGCTCCATCTTCTTCTCCTCGCTGGCCGCGAGCGGTGGGAACTTCTCGCTCGCCTTCCGGCACTCGCTGCTGCTGGCCGCCGGGGTGATCGCGCTCGCGCTGGTCGCGGCCCTGGTCGACGTGGCCATCGGTCACCGTCGCTGACGGCACCGGCCACCTCGGGTGGGTCCCGGGCGCGGAGACGACGACCGGCCGGCCCTCCGTTCAGGGCCGGCCGGTCGTGTCAGACGGGTGTCACCAGAGCTGGGAGACGATGTCCGCCGCCTGCTCCTCCCACTGCGCGTACGCGAAGGGGTAGGCCGAGACCTGCACCGTCTGCGCGGCGGAGGTCAGCGGCAGGTCCTGCCAGCCGCCCACGTTCTTCAGCGCCCGGAAGAACGCCTGCGACGCGTACTCCGGGTCGGTGATCTGCTCGGGCGAGCCCCAACCCGACGACGGACGCTGCTGGAACAGGCCCTGCGAGTCGTGGTCGTTGTACGCGCCCAGGTGGCCGAGGTTGTAGAGCTTCGACTCCTGCAGCGAGGTGGCGATCCCGATGACGGCGCCCCGCTCGCCCACGCCGGTCTCCTTGGCCTCCTCGACGATGGCCTTGGCGTTGGCGAGCTGTGCCTCGTCGAGCGGGATGCGCGACTGGGCACCCTGCACCCCGTGCGGGACGAGTTCCGCGCGGCTGGGCTTGTCGGCGGCGGGCCTGGTGGTGGTGCCGCCCGTGGTCAGGGCCGACTCCTCGGCCGCGCCAGGCCGGCTCTTGCCGGTGGCCTGCTCGATCGCCGCCACGGCGCCCTCGTGGGGCGCGGTCGTGACCGGGGCGGCCACGGCCGTCGGCCCGAAGGCGAGGCCACCGAGGGCGGCGACACCGACCACGCTCAGCGCGATCTTGCGGTTCGAGTCCTTCGAGTCCTTCGCGATGGCCGGGAGCCATCGAGTGAAGTCGTACTTCACGATGGTTGCCCTTTCGGTCAGGCGAAGCGCTCCCTGGGTGAGCACTCCTGGAGGGGGAACTTCCGCGCCGGACGGGGTTTCGGCTCCGGCGGTACGGGGGACACAACCAGCCGGCTCTGTCGGGCATTCCGGATATGACCCGGCCCCGCGATGCTGCGACCCGGGTCACCCCGCGACCGGGACGCACGGAGCGCACACTCGGCGACGGGACGTGCGGGGCGCCGCTGCCTGGAACGCAGTCGGCGGTCGTAACCGCCCGGGCGGGCACGATCCGCCCGGGCGGGCACGATCCGCCCGGCGGTCAGGCGCCGTGACCGCCGGGGCCGCCGCGCGGCGCACGTTCACTCCGCGCGGTCGTGTGCCCCTGCGGTGTCGCCCGGGGTAGCCCGCTCCTCGGTGCCGCGCAGCTCCTGAAAGAGGGTGATCTGGAGGCCGGCCGGCGCGTCGAGGCGCGCGTTGAGCGACTGCCACGGCGTCACAGTCGGCGGGGCGATCTCCGTGGCGCCGGCGGCAACCAGGCGACGGGTGGCGGCGCGGCTGTCGTCCACCTCGAAGGCCACCCGGAGCTTCGGGGCGACCTGCCGCCCGACCTCCACCTCGTCGATCATCCGCTTCTGCGCCGGGTTGGCGATCTCCAGGGTGGCCCGGCCGGCGTCGAGGATCACCACCCGCGCGTCGCCCTCCCCGGCGAACGCGGCCTGCTCCGGCAGGCCCAGCGCGTCGCGGAAGAACGCCACCGCGGCGTCGTAGTCCTCGGCCTCCACCACCAGGCGCAGCTGGCGTACGGCGGGGGTGCTGCCGGCATCGTGCGTGGTCATGTCGCCAGAGCCTAGACGAGCGCCGCGAGCCGGACGCATCACGGCCGTGGGCGGACGGTTCCCCTCCCGTGCCGGGCCGGGTGGGCGGCGGAGCGACGCCGACGTTTCACCCGGTGGGCCTGCGTGGGGACCGGCGATTACAGTGGGGGACGCCAAGTGGAAGGCGACGAATGACTGGTGGTGCGGTGGTCGAGCAGGTGACCCTGGGAGACCACGTCTGCTGGACGTACGACGACGACGCCGACGCTCTCGATGCCGTCGCCCGCTTCGTCGTCACCGGTCTGCGCCTCGGTCAGCAGGTCCTCTGCCTCCTCGACGCGCTGGAGCCCGCCGCCGTCGTGGCCGCCGTGCGGTCCGCGGGCGGGTCGCCGGACGCGGCGCGGGTGGACGGCCGGCTGCGGATCCTGCCGGCCGTCGAGGTCCACCGCGACGGTGGCCGGTCCGCGTCGGACGCGACCGTCGCCAGGCTGGCGGTCGAGATCGCGCGGGCGCACCGCGAGGGCCACTCCGGGCTGCGCCTCGTGAGCGACATGGCGTGGGCGTCGCGCGACGGCACCCCGCTCGCCGAGCTGCGTCGCCACGAGGCCGCGATGAACGCGCTCTTCCCCGCGGGCCGGGCCGCCGCGCTGTGCCTCTACGACCGGCGGCTGTTCCCCGCCGACCGGTGGCGGGCGGTCGCGGCCGTCCATCCGGCGACGGCCGGGCCGGGCGCCGACCGGGCCTGGGTGCCGCTGCTGCGGGCGTACCGCACGGCGGACCCGCCGGGACTGCGGCTGGTCGGGCAGATCGACTGGAGCAACCGGGAGGCGTTGGGCGCCATGCTGACCGGGCTGGCCGGCCCCACCCCGTCGGGACGACCGGCGGTGCTCGACGTGTCCGACGTCAGCTTCGCCGACGTGGCCGCCGCCAGCGCGTTGCTCGACGCCGAGCGGACGTCGGCACCCGACGGGTTCCGGCTGGTCGGGTGCCGTCCGGTGGTGCGTCGCCTGCTCGACCTGGTGCGCGACACCGGGTTCGCCCACCCCGTGGGGCAGCCCGCATGACCGGGGCGCGACACGCGGAGGAGGCGGGCGCCTTCGTACACGAGGGGCTCTTCTACCACGACGTGGACGGTCTGCTCGCCGGCACGGTGCCGTTCGTCACCGACGGGCTCGCCGCCGGGGAGCCGGTGCTGGTCGCGATGCCCGACGCCAACCTGCGGCTGGTCCGCGCCGCGGTCGGCCCCGCGGCCACGGTGCGCTGGGCGGACATGTCGCAGGCCGGCCGGAACCCGGGCCGGATCATCCCCTGGGTGTTGCAGGCGTTCATCGAGCAGCATGCCGGCCGCCGGGTGCGGATCATCGGCGAGCCGATCTGGGCCGGACGCAGCGACACGGAGTATCCGGCGTGCGCCCAGCACGAGGCGCTGATCAACATGGCGTTCGCCGGCCGGGACGCGACGATCCTCTGCCCGTACGACACCGCCGGGCTCGACGCCGACGTGGTGGCCGACGCGTACGCCACGCACCCGATCCTCGTCGACCACGCCGGGCGACGGCCGAGCGCGCAGTACGCCCCGGCGGAGGTGGTCGCGCGCTACAACAAGCCCCTGCCGACCCCGGCGGAGCCGGTTTCGACGCTGGTCTACGAGTTCGACACGCTGTCCACCGTGCGGCGGTTCGTGGCCGGGCACGGCGAGGCCGTGGGCCTGGACGAGGACCGGCTGGCCGACCTGCAGATCGCGGTGACCGAGTTGGCGACGAACAGCATCGCGCACGCCGGCGGCACCGGCGTGCTGCGCGTGTGGCGCACCGCCGAGCACCTCGTCTGCGAGATCCACGACGACGGCTGGCTGACCGACCCGCTCGCCGGGCGGCTGACCCCGGCCGCGGACGGCATCGGTGGCCGAGGGCTGGTGATCGTGCAGGCGCTGTGCGACCTGGTCCGCGTGCACACCACGGCGGCCGGGACGACCGTGCGGATGTACGTGCGACGCCCGGCGTGACCGGGGCCCGGCGGCCCCCGGACGGCCGCTGAGCGACCTCCCGGGGGCTGCCGGGGTGGGCGCGGGTTCAGTGCCCGCGGGCCAGCCACTCGTCGAGGTGGGGAGCCTCGGCGCCGACGGTGGTGCTCGCCCCGTGCCCGGTGTGCACGACCGTCTCCGGCGGGAGGGTGAGCAGCCGGTCCCGGATCGAGGCGACGATCGTGCCGAAGTCGCTGTACGAGCGTCCCGTCGCCCCCGGCCCGCCGGCGAAGAGCGTGTCGCCGGTGAAGACCACGCCGAGCTGCGGCGTGTGGAAGCTGCACGCGCCGGGGCTGTGGCCGGGCGTGTGCAGCACGGTCAGCGTGCTGCTGGCCACCTCGAGGGTCTGCCCGTCGCGCAGCGTCCCGCCCGGCGCCTCGTCGGGGTGCACCATGTCCCACAGCACGCGGTCGGCGGGATGCAGCAGCACCGGCGCGCCGGTGGCCCGGGCCAGCGCCGGGGCCACCCGGACGTGGTCGTCGTGCGCGTGGGTGGCGAGGATCGCCCGGACCCGTCGGTCGCCGACGGCGGCCAGGATCGCCTCGACGTCGTGCGGGGCGTCGACGACGACGCACTCGGCGTCGTCGCCGACCACCCACACGTTGTTGTCCACGTCGAAGGTCTGACCGTCGAGGGAGAACGTGCCGGAGGTGACGGCGTGGTCGACGCGGGCGGCCATCAGAGGACCACCACCGAGCGCAGCACGTCGCCGCGGTGCATCCGGGCGAACGCCTCCTCCACCTGGTCCAGGGCGATCTCCTCGGTGACGAAGGCGTCCAGGTCGAGCCGGCCCTGCAGGTAGAACTCGGTGAGCACGGGGAAGTCCCGGCTGGGCAGGCAGTCGCCGTACCAGCTCGACTTCAGCGAGCCGCCGCGGCCGAAGACGTCCAGCAGCGGCAGGTCGACGGTCATCTCCGGGGTCGGCACGCCGACCAGCACGACGGTGCCGGCCAGGTCGCGCGCGTAGAAGGCCTGCTTCCAGGTCTCGGGGCGGCCGACCGCGTCGATCACCACGTCGGCGCCGAAGCCACCGGTGGCGGCGCGGATCGCCTCGACCGGGTCGTCCTGCCGGGGGTCGACCGTGTGGGTGGCGCCGAACCTGCGGGCCCAGTCGAGCTTGCGGGGGTCGGTGTCCACCGCGACGATCGTCGTCGCGCCGGCCAGCGCGGCGCCGGCGACCGCCGCGTCCCCGACGCCGCCGCAGCCGATCACGGCCACCGAGTCGCCCCGGGTGACCCCGCCGGTGTTCATGGCGGCACCGAGGCCGGCCATCACGCCGCAGCCGAGCAGCCCGACGGCGGCGGGCCGGGCCGCCGGGTCGACCTTGGTGCACTGACCGGCGTGGACCAGGGTCTTCTCCGCGAAGGCGCCGATGCCCAACGCCGGCGTGAGCTCGGTGCCGTCGGTGAGGGTCATCTTCTGCGCCGCGTTGTGGGTGGCGAAGCAGTACCACGGGCGGCCCCGGCGGCAGGCCCGGCACACCCCGCAGACGGCCCGCCAGTTGAGCACCACGAAGTCGCCCGGCGCGACGCCGTCGACGCCCTGCCCGACCTGCTCGACGACGCCGGCGGCCTCGTGCCCGAGCAGGAACGGGTAGTCGTCGTTGATGCCGCCCTCCCGGTAGTGCAGGTCGGTGTGGCAGACCCCGCAGGACTGGATCCGCACGATCGCCTCGCCCGGCCCCGGATCCGGCAACACGATCGTGGTCACCTCGACCGGCGCGCCCTTGCTGCGGGAGATGACTCCCCTGACCTGCTGGCTCACGGTTCCTCCTGCTCCACGCCGGCGCGCCGCGCCGCCGTCCGTCGGTGCGCTGCCGCGGCACCTCGATCACGTCCCTCGGGCGAAACTACCCCCGATCGTCGCGGACGACCGGGGGCCGGCGGGCGGTTATCCCGGGCGGCGAGGGGTAGGCGGGGGCACGGTTCGACGCTCGGACGGGAGTGCGCCATGAAGGTCAGCCATCTGCCGCTGCGGGTCAGCATCGGTGCGTTCGTCCTCAACTCGGGGATGGGCAAGCGGTCGCTGGAGGGGGAGGCCGCGCAGGGCCTGCACGGGATGGCGGTCGGCGCCGTTCCGCGGCTCGGGAAGCTCGACCCGGACCGCTTCGCCCGGCTGCTCTCCCGGGCCGAGATCGCCCTGGGCGCCGCGCTGCTCGCGCCGTTCGTCCCGTCGGCGCTGGCCGGCCTGGGGCTGGCCGCGTTCGGCGCGGGTCTGGTGCAGCTCTACCTGAGGACCCCGGGGATGCGCGAGCCGGGCAGCCTCCGGCCCACCCAGCAGGGCATCGGCCTGGCCAAGGACGTCTGGCTGTTCGGGGCCGGCCTGACGCTGGTGCTGGACGACC
This sequence comes from Micromonospora sp. URMC 107, assembly GCF_051386315.1. Classification (NCBI taxonomy): domain Bacteria; kingdom Bacillati; phylum Actinomycetota; class Actinomycetes; order Micromonosporales; family Micromonosporaceae; genus Micromonospora; species Micromonospora sp. URMC 107. Next base: position 33,071 of record NZ_JBPQTK010000043.1, on the reverse strand, counting down.
TCACCCACGGCCGCCGGCGCTGCTGAGGCCCCGGCCGGCCGGTCCGGGAGCACCGGCGGGTCGGACAGGCGTCGTTGCGGGCCAGGGGACGTCGCGACGGGGGTCAGGTCGGCGTCGCGACGGGTGGCCGGGCGGCGACCTCGCGGCGGGCCGCGTTGCGGTAGCGCAGCACCTGGACCGCGCCGAGCGCCCAGAGGACGTACTGCACCGCGAAGGCCCACCGGAAGGCGGCCAGGTCCGGGGTGGCCCGCCCGGCCGGGGTCGCCAGGTCGAGCACCACGCCGACGGCCAGCACCAGCACGATCGAGGCGACGAAGCCGCCGACGTTGACGACCCCGGTGGCGCTGCCGATCCGGTTGACCGGGTTGAAGCTGCGCGCGTAGTCGAACCCGATGAGCGAGGCCGGGCCGTTGACCGCGAGCACCAGCACCAGCGTGACCAGCAGCCAGCCCGGGGCGCGGCCCGGCCAGGCGAGCACGACGGCCCAGACCGCGGCGGTGGCGCCGGTGATCGTGAAGACCAGCACCGAGCGGTGGAACGGGTGCCGGGCGCAGAGGTGCGCGATCACCGGCCCGGTCAGCAGCATGGCGGCGGTCATCAGGGTGAGCAGCGACGCCGCCGCGGTCGGGCTGAGCCCCTGCCCCTGCACCAGGAACGGGTACCCCCAGAGCAGGGCGAACACGGCGCCGGAGAACTGGGTGACGAAGTGCGTCCAGAGCCCCAGCCGGGTGCCCGGCTGGGCCCACGCGGCGGCGAGCTCGCGGCGGACGTCGGTGAGGGTGGGCGACGCGCCGGCCGCGACCTGCCCGCGCGGAGTGTCCCGGACGGCGACGACGACCGTCAAAAGCACGGTCGCCCCGACCGCCGCGGCGGTGAGGAAGGCGGGGGTCCAGCCCGCCCGGTGCAGCAACGCCACCAGCGGTACGGCGCCGAGGATGGCCCCGAGCTGGCCGAGCGTGCCGGTGAGCTGGGTCATCATCGGGTAGCGCCGCCCCGGGAACCACAGCGCCACGATGCGCAGCACGCTGATGAACGTCATCGCGTCGCCGAGCCCGATCAGCACGCGGGCGGCGATGGCCAGGGGCACGTCGGTGGCGAGGGCGAAGCAGAGCTGGCCGGCGACCATCAGCGCGCCGCCGGCGATGAGCAGCCGGCGGGACCCGAACCGGTCGAGCAGGACGCCGACCGGGACCTGCATCGCCGCGTACACGGCGAGCTGGGCGACGGAGAAGGTGGCCAGCGCCGAGGCGTTGACGTCGAAGCGGTGCGCCGCGTCGACGCCGGTGACGCCGAGCGAGCTGCGGTGGAACACGGCGGCCACGTACGCGGCCAGGGCCACGCCCCAGACGAGGCCGCCCGCCGACCGGCGCGGGGCGAGCGGCGCGGTCCGCACCCTCACCGCAGGGCCCGCAGCACGTCCGCGGCGTTGTCGATGTGCGCGGCGACGGCGGCGAGCCAGCGCCCGGGGTCGTCGGAGTCGAGCGCGGCGAGCTGGTCGGCGTGCTCGGTGAGCGCCGTTTCGGCCCAGCCGGGCGAGAGCCGGAAGCTGGCCTCCCCCATCCGCAGCTGCCGGTCGCGCAGCCGCTGGTACAGCTCGGCGAGGATCTCGTTGCCGGCCGCGTCGACGACGGTGGCGTGGAACGCGCGGTCGGCCTGCATCAGCGCGGTCAGGTCGCCGGCGGCGTGCGCCTCGCGCATCTCGGCGAGCCGGGCGGCGAGCTCGCCTCGCAGCGCCGCGCGCCGGGGCCAGACCCGCTCGGCGGCGTGCAGCTCGACCAGCCGCCGCGCCTCGATCACGTCGGTGATCTCGCGGGCGGAGACCGGGCGGATCAGCGCGCCCCGCTTGGGGTAGAGCCGGACCAGTCCCTCCGCCTCCAGGCGCAGCAGCGCCTCCCGGACCGGGGTGCGGGAGACCCCGGTGGCCTCGGCGATCTCCCCTTCGCTGACCAGCGACCCGCCCGGGTGGATCCGCTCCAGGATCTCCCGCTTGAGGTGCCGGTAGGCGCGCTCGGCGGCCGAGGGCGCGACCGTCCGGCCCGACGGGGAGGGATGCGTCATGTATCTATGGTGGGGCCCACCTCCTCGGCGCACCCCGCGCCCCCGCCGGGGGTGGCGCGGGCCACCGTCAGCGCGTACGCAGCGTCAGCAGCCCGTCGCCGTCCACGGCGAACCCGGGCGCGAAGGGCGGGTCGGAACCGCCGAGCACCCCGGCCAGCCAGCGGGCCTCGTCGGGCGCGGCCCGCTCCAGGCGCATCCGGCGCATCCGCACCGGGGCCGCCCGCAGGCGCCGCAGCGCCCCGGTGGCCGCGTCGAGGGTCGGCAGCCAGAGCAGCCGCAGCTCCGGCCGGTACGCCTCCCGCCCGCCGATCCCCTCGTAGTCGTCGACCAGGTCGCCGCAGCCGTAGAGGACCAGCCGGTCGCGGTACACCTCGACGGGGCGGGGGTGGTGCGACGAGTGCCCGTGCACCACGTCCACGCCGGCGTCGACCAGCCGGTGGGCGAAGTCGACGTGCGCGGGCGGCACCTCGTACCCCCAGTTGGTGCCCCAGTGCACGGAGACCAGCACCCGGTCCCCCGGCCCGGCCACGGCGGCGATCCGCCCGGCCAGCGCGTCGGCCGAGGCGACCGAGACCTCCGGCAGGTACGCCACCCCCGGCGTCCCGGCGGCGGCCGCCCAGGTGGGGGGCACCCCGCTGGACGGCGCGGCCACCGACCAGACGAGCAGGTCGCGGCCCGGGCCGAGTGGCACCCGGGCGGGTCGCCAGGCCGACGCCTCGTCCGGACCGGCGCCGGCGGTGGCGATGCCGGCGGCGGCCAGCGCGTCGAGGGTGTCGGCGAGCCCGACCGGGCCGAAGTCGAGGCTGTGGTTGTTGGCCAGGGCGCAGACGTCGAGCCGGGCGGCGGTGAGGCAGGCCAGGTTCGCCGGGTGCATCCGGTAGTGGATCGCCTTGGCGGGGGCGTGCTGGCCCCGGCCGGTCACCGCCGTCTCCAGGTTGACCAGGCGCGCGTCGGGCCGCAGCTCGTCGAGCAGGCGGAGCGCGTCGCCCCACGGCCAGGCCGGGGCCGCCGGGAGCGGGACCGGCCCGTTGGCGGCCCGGGCCAGGTCGACGTAGCCGCGAGCCTCGCGTACCGCTGGTTCGCGCAGCTCGGGCGGGCCGGGGCTGGGCAGGATCGCGTCCACGCCCCGCCCGGTCATCACGTCGCCGCCGAGGAAGAGGGTCAGGTCGGGCATCCGGCCCGCTTTCCCCGTCCGGCCGCCCGCTCACCTGCCGCTGGCCGGCCGACGACGCCGCACGGACGCGGGTCAGCCGGTCCCGGCGGCCGCCGGGCGGTCGCCGGCGTCGGCGGCGTCGCGGGGCGGGGTGTCCGTGCCGGTCGCTGCCCAGAAGTCGACGAGCAGGCGGTGGAACTCCTCGGCGCACTCGATCTGCGGCATGTGCCCGCAGTCGGTGAACAGGTGGGTGCGGGCCCTCGGCAGCCGGGACCGGGCGGCGTCGAGGTGCGCCGCCGGCAGGATCAGGTCCCGGTCGCCCCAGACGACCAGGGTGGGGGCGTCGAGCCGCTCCACCTCGGCCAGCAGCTCCTCCCGCCACTGCGGGCTCACGCCGCGGAAGGTGCCGAGGTCGCGCGCGGTCTCCAGCATCACCCGGGCGGCGTGCGGCTGGCGGGCGACCGCCAGGGCGTGGGCGACGCGGTCGGCGGTGGCGAAGGCCGGGTCGTGGAAGAGCGACAGCTCGGCGCGGCGGGCGACCCACCGGCTGGGCCGCAGCAGCAGCCGGCCCAGCGGGCGCAGCGCCAGCAGCCGCAGCGCGATGGTCACCTCCCGGCCGAACCCGGCGCTGTTGACCAGCGTCAGGCTGGCCACCCGGGCCGGCTCGGACGCCGCGAGGCGCATGGCGACCGCGCCGCCGAGGGAGTTGCCGACCACGTGCGCCGGCCGGTCGACGCCGACGGCGTCCAGGTAGTGGGCGGCGAAGTCGGCCAGCGCCGGCAAGGTGCAGGGGCGGGTCATCGGCAGCGAGCCGCCGTAGCCGGGCAGGTCGACGCTGTGCACCCGGAACCGCTCGGCGAGCAGCTCGTGCAGCTCGGTGAAGTCGCGCAGGGTGCGGCCGATGCCGTGCAGCAGCAGCACCGCCGGCCCGTCGCCGTCGACGCGGTGGCACACCCGCCGGCCGTCCACGCTCACGTGCCGGCGGCCGGCCGGGGCGCTCACGCCGGCTCCCCCGCCGGGTCGGCCGCCGGGGCCGCCTCGGGCTGCCGCTGCGCCGGGACGGACGACCCGGTGGTGAGCCGGCGCGTGGGCTCGCCCCCGACGCGGTCGAGCGCGAAGGCCACGACCCGCTGGTACGACGTCGGCGCCACCCGGGCCAGCAGGTCGGGCAGCTTCGCCGACCAGCCGATCAGCACCCGGCCCCGGCGGCGGTGCACGCCGCGCAGGATCTCCTCGGCGGCCCGGGCGGGGTCGATGGTCAGCAGCTTCTCGAACTGCCGGCGGCCGGTCTCGAACTCCTCGGCGGGCACGCCGCTGCCCACCCGGGCGTTCTGTGCGATCCGGGTGCGGATCCCGCCCGGATGCACGCAGGTGACGCCGATCCCGTCGCCGGCCAGCTCCTGACGCAGCGCCTCGGTGAAGCCGCGGACGGCGAACTTGCTGGCCGCGTAGGCGGTCTGCCCGGCGGGGGCGATGATCCCGAAGAGGCTGGAGACGTTGACCAGGTGCGCGCCCGGCTCGACCCGCAGGGTGGGCAGCAGCGCGTGGGTCAGCTGCGCCACGGCCCGGAAGTTGACGTCGACGACCCAGCTGAACTCGTCCAGGCTCACCTGGTCGAACCGGCCGCCCAGCGCCACCCCCGCGTTGTTGACCAGCAGCCGGAGCGCCGGGTGCCGCCGCCTGATCTCCTCGGCCACCCGCGCGGTGGCGGCGGCGTCGGCCAGGTCGACCACGTAGGCGGTGAGCTGCCGGTCGGGGTACGCGGCGCGGACCGCCGCGACGACGGCGTCGAGCCGCCCGGCGTCGCGGTCGACCAGCACCAGGTCGCTGCCCCGGCGGGCGAGCGCGTGGGCGAGGGCCTCCCCGATCCCGCTGGCGGCGCCGGTCACCACGGCCGTGCCGCCGGTGAAGACGAACCTACGCACGGACGGTCCTCCTTTGCGGTGTGCCGGCGCGGGAGAACCGCACGCCGGGATCGGTGAGGCGACCGTGCCGCATCAGCAGGACGTCCCGGGGATAGTTCTGGTGCAGCCGCCACGGCGCCCGGGCGCCCTGCTTGGGCAGGACGTCGACGCTGCGCAGTACGTAGCCGGCCGTCAGGTCGATGATCGGCTCCAGTTCGCCGTCGGGAGGCGCCAGCGGGGTGACGACCTGCTGGCCGGTGCGTTCGAGGTGGCGCAGCAGCCGGCAGACGTAGGTGGCGACCAGGTCGGCCTTCAGCGTCCACGACGCGTTGGTGTAGCCGAGGGTCATCGCGAAGTTCGGCACCCCGGAGAGCATCATGCCCTTGTAGGCGACGGTGCCGGACAGCTCCACCTGCGCGCCGTCCACGGTCAGCGTCATGCCGCCGAGGGCGAGCAGGTTGAGCCCGGTGGCGGTGACGACGACGTCCGCGGCCAACTCCTCGCCGGAGGCGAGCCGGATCCCGCGCTCGGTGAAGGTGTCGACGGTGTCGGTGACCACCGACGCCCGGCCCGTCGTCAGCGCGGTGAACAGGTCGCCGTCGGGCACCACGCACAGCCGCTGGTCCCAGGGGTCGTAGCGGGGCGAGAAGTGCCGGTCGACGTCGTAGCCGGCCGGCAGCCGGCCCCGGACGGCGCGCAGCAGCAGCCGCCGGACCAGGGCGGGCGCGCGCCGGCTGAGCTGGAAGTTGGCGGTGGAGAGCAGGACGTTCTTCCAGCGCACCACCGGATACGCGGCCTTCGCCGGCAGCCAGCGCCGCAGCGCGTCGGCGAGCACGTCGCGCGACGGCAGCGCCAGGACGTACGTGGGTGAGCGCTGGAGCATGGTGACGTGGGCGGCCCGCTCGGCCAACGCCGGCACCAGCGTGACGGCGGTGGCGCCGCTGCCGATCACCACCACCCGCCTGCCGGTGTGGTCCAGGTCTCGCGGCCAGTGCTGCGGGTGCACGATCCGCCCCGCGTACCGCTCGGTGCCCGGGAGTGGGGGCGTGTAGCCGGCGTCGTAGCGGTAGTAGCCCGCGCAGGTGAACAGGAAGGAGCAGGTCAGCGTGACCGTCTCGCCGGTGTCGTCGCGGTGGGCGTGCACCGTCCAGCGGGCGCTCCCGCTGTCCCAGTCGGCGCGGACCACCCGGTGGCGGAAGCGGATGTGGTCGGTGACGCCGTACTCGTCGGCGGTGCGGCGCACGTAGTCGCGGATCGAGTCGCCGTCGGCGATGGCCTTCGGGTCCGTCCACGGCTTGAAGGAGTAGCCGAGGGTGAACATGTCGGAGTCCGACCGGACGCCGGGATAGCGGAACAGGTCCCAGGTGCCGCCGATCGCGTCGCGGGACTCCAGCACGGCGTACGTCTTCCCGGGGCAGTGGCGGCGCAGGTGGCAGGCGGCGCCGACGCCGGACAGGCCGGCGCCGACGATGAGCACGTCGACGTGGTCGGTGGCCATCTCGTCTCCCGTCCACGGGTGAGACACCGGACACTAGCCACGCCTGTCGAGGCTCGTCAACACCCTGTCGAGTTCGATCGACGCGGTGTCGATCCGGTGTAGAGTCACCGGGCATGACACCCGCCCGTACGGCCACCGGGCGCGGACGGCGCGCGGCGCGCTCCGTCGGCGACGAACGGGAGCTGGCCATCCTGGCCACCGCCGAGCGGCTGCTGCGGCAGCGGGCCTTCGCCGACATCTCCATCGACGACCTGGCGCGCGGGGCGGGCATCTCCCGGCCCACCTTCTACTTCTACTTCCCGTCCAAGGACGCGGTGCTGCTGACGCTGCTGGACCGGGTCATCGAGGAGGCCGACAACGCCGCCGGGGACGTGCTGGAGCGGCTGGCCGAGGACCCGCCGGCGCGCTGGCGGGAGCTGATCGACCGGTTCCACGAGACGTTCGGGGCGCACCGCGCGGTGGTGCTGGCCTGCGCCCAGGTGCGCGGCACCAACGCCGAGGTGCGCCAGCTGTGGGCGAGGGTGCTGGAGCGCTGGGTGCACGCGATCGAGAGCGCGATCGTGGCCGAGCGGCGGCGCGGGGCGGCCCCCGACGGGGTGCCGGCCCGCGACCTCGCCATCGCGCTCAACTCCATGAACGAGCGCGTCTGGTACGCCACCTTCGCCGGCGACGGGCCGGCGGTGGCCGAGCGCGACGTGGTCGACGTGCTGCGCGACGTCTGGCTGGCCGCGATCTACCGCGGCACCACTCCCCCACCGGGCTGACCGCGCCGCTGTCCGCCGAGGTGTGCCGGCACGACGTCGAGGTCGTACCCGGCTACCGTTGGCCGTTCCCCGACGGCGGGACCGGCCCGCCCCGTCCCCCTGGAGGAGACGTGAGTCCGACCCGCACCCCGTTCTCGGCCGAACTGCGGGCCGCCAGCGCCGAGGCCCACCAGGGCGCCGAGTCCCAGCGGTACGTCCGCGCCCTGGTGGCCGGCGACCTGGACCGCGCCGGCTACGCCGCGCTCGTGATGCAGCACCACGTGATCTACGAGGCGCTGGAGGGGGCCGCCGAGGCGATGCGCCACGATCCTCTCGCCGGCCCGTTCGTCGACGACGCGCTGACCCGGCTGCCCGCCCTCGCCGCCGACCTGGAGTTCCTGCTCGGAGCCGACTGGCGCCGGCGGATCGAGCCGACCCCGGCCACGGTCTCCTACGCCGGGCGCCTGCGCGCGGTCGGTGCCGGCGCACCGGAGCGGTTCGTCGCCCACCACTACACCCGCTACCTCGGCGACCTCTCCGGTGGCCTGCACATCGGACGGTCGCTCGCCCGGCACTACGGGCTGACCGGGGACGCCGGCGCCGCGTTCCACCGCTTCGACCGGATCACCGACCCGAAGGCGTACAAGGACGCCTACCGGGCCAGGCTGGACGACCTCCCGCTCGACGAGGCGGGCCGGGCCGCGCTGCGGGACGAGGTGCTCGTGGCGTACCGGCACAACACCGAGGTCCTCGCCGCCCTGTCCGGGCTCGTGCCGGCCGCGGGGGCGGCCGCGTGACCGCCCCCTTCGGCCCCGACGTGGTCGCCGCCGTCTGCCGGCACATGAACGACGACCACGCCGAGGACTCGCTGCTCATCTGCCGCACGCTGGGCGGGCAGTCCACGGCCACCCGCGCCCGGGCCACCGGCCTGGACGACGAGGGCATGGAGTTCGCCGTGACCGTGGACGACATCGAGGTTCCGGTGCGGGTCGCGTTCGCCCACCGGCTGACCGAACGCGGCGAGATCCGGCAGGAGGTGGTACGGATGTACCGGGAGGCGTGCCAGCGGCTCGGGCTGCCACCACGCCCGGCGGGCTGACCGGCGGGCGTGCCGGCCGGACGTTGCCAGCACTGGTCGGCCGGCTCCCTGGTCAGCGGCCCACCGGCCCCTCGGGGCGGGTGTCGGCGAGCCAGCCGGGCAGGTCCGGACGCTCCGGCGCCAGCACGTGCCGGACCCAGGCGGCCCGCTCGTGTTCCAGCACCCCCAGCTCCCAGACGCACCCCGCCCACGGCCGGTCCAGCTCCACGAAGCGCGTCGGGTCGTCGTCCGGGCAGTCGAGGGCGGGCTGGCCGGCCGCCGCGACGCGCACCCGCACCACGTTGTCCCAGACCCAGGTGTACGCCAGCAGGTACGCCCCCGTGTCGGCGCCCCGGTGCAGCACCACCCAGCCGGCCGCCGGCGTGCCGTCACCGTCCTCGGCGGGCAGCAGGCGGGGCAGCACCGCGTACGCGGCCCGTTCCACCTCCGGGGAGATCCGGCGCTCCGGCTGGTCGACGTGGTAGCGCTTGAGCTGACGGCCGGCGATCGTGAGCGGCGCCAGCACCCGAAGTTCCTTGTCGCGAAAAGCCATGCCGGGACGGTACGGGCGTTCCACTGACAACTACTGTCAGCGGAATGCGGGCCGGTCGACTGCTCTCCCTCCTGATGCTGCTCCAGGCCCACGGGCGGATGACCGCCGCGCAGCTCGCCGAGCGGCTGGAGGTGTCCACCCGCACCGTCTACCGCGACGTCGAGTCGCTGCACGCGGCCGGCGTCCCGCTCTACGGCGAGGCCGGGCACGCGGGCGGCTACCAGCTCGTCGCCGGCTGGCGGACGAGGCTGACGGGGCTGACCGCCCAGGAGGCGGAGCGGCTGTTCCTCGCCGGGCTGCCCGGTCCCGCCGCCGAGCTGGGTTACGGGGCGGCGGTGGCCACGCTCCAGCTCAAGCTGCACGCCGCGCTGCCGCCCGAGCTGGCCGAGCGGGCCGCGCGGATCCAGGAGCGCTTCCACCTGGACACCCCCCACTGGTACGCCGACGGCGACGCCTCGCCGCACCTGGCCGAGGTGGCCGAGGCGGTCTGGCGGCAGCGGCGCGTCGCGGTGCGCTACCGCAGCTGGACCGGCGAGGTCGACCGGGTGCTGGAGCCCTACGGGCTCGTCCTCAAGGGCGGGCGCTGGTACACGGTCGCCGGCCGGTCCGGGCGGGACGGGCCCGCCGCCTACCGGGTCAACCAGATCCTGTCGCTGACCGCCCTGGACGAGGAGTTCGCGCGCCCGGCGGGCTTCGACCTGCCGGGCTGGTGGCGGGCGCACGTGTTGCGCTTCCGGGCCGGCCTGCACCGCGACGACGCGACGGTCCGGCTCTCCCGACGGGGACGGGACCGGCTGCGGGAGATCGCCAGCGAGCTGGTGGTCGCGGCCGTCGACGAGACCGCGGGTCCGCCCGACGACGCCGGCTGGGTGACCGCCGTCATCCCGATCGAGTCGCTCACCCACGCCCACGGCGACCTGCTGCGGCTCGGCGCGGACGTGGAGGTGCTGGCCCCGGCGGCGCTGCGCGAGCGGCTCGCCGCGACCGCGGCCGGCCTCGCCGCCCTCTACGCACCCCGGCCGGCCGGCCGCGCCGGTGGGCAGGTGCCGGCCTGAGCCGCGCGCCCTCCACACCGGACGGTGGCGGGGCGCCGGTTGTCGTCCGGTTGTGCGACCCTGGGAACGACTGCCCGGGTCACCGGAGGTGATGGCCACGTTACGTCTGTGCGAACTGGTCGCCGCGCCCGGGGCCGCCGCGGTGACCCTCGACGTGCCCGCCGGCGCCACGGCCGCCCTGGTGGCCGCCCCGCCCGTCGGCACCGCCGTCGCCCGGGTGGTGAGCGGGCTGGCCGCGCCGGTCGCCGGCCGGGTCCTGGTCGGCGACCGGGAGGTGACCTCCCTGCCGCCGCCGCACCGCCGCATCGCCTACGTGCCGGCCGGCGGCGCGCTGCTGCCCCACCTGACCGTGCGCCGCAACATCGCCTACGGCCAGCGCCGGCGCGAGCGGGTGCGGGAGGTGGCCGACGCCTGGACGGCTACGGTGGTCGACCGGCTGGAGCTGGCCCCGACGCTGGGGCTGCGCCCGCACCTGCTGTCGGAGGCGCAGCGGTTCCGGGTCGCGCTCGCCCGGGCGGTGGTCTGCCTGCCCGAGGTGCTGGTGATCGACCTGCCGGTCGGGCCGGCCGGCGGTGGGCGGCTGACCGACCTGGTCGACCGGCTCTCCCCGCCGGACACGCCGGGGGTGGCGGTGCTGGTGTGCACGGCCGACCCGGGCACGCTGGCAGACGTGCCGGTCGCCGCCGAGGTGGACGGGTGACGCCGCCGGGCCGGGCCAGGGCGGCGGCGCGGCCGAGCCGCCGCACCCTGCTGCGGGCCGCCGCCGCGGCCACCGCGACCGCCGTCGCCGGCTGCGCCGGCGCGCCGCCGGCGGTCCAGGTCGCGGTCGTCTGGAGCGGCGGCGAGCTGGCCCGTTTCCGCGAGGTCGTGGCCGGCTACGACGCCGACGTGCAGGTGATCAGCGCCGGCAACGACATCGACGCGTTCCTGCGCGCCCGCCAGCTCGCCGGCACCAGTCCCGACGTGGCGATCCTGCCCAGGTCGGGACTGGTCGTCGAGTACGCCCGGCGCGGCTGGCTGCACGAGCTGACCCCCGCCACCAGCTACGCCCTCCCGCCCGGCATGGCCGACCTGCTCTCGGCCGACGGGCGCCGCTACGGCGTCTGGGTGAAGGCGGCCCACAAGTCGCTGTTCTGGTACTTCCCGTCGATGCTCCCCACGCCGCCGCGCACCTGGGACCAGCTCGTGACGCTCACCCGGCGGCTCGGCGCGCGGGCCCGCGCGGGCGACGGCCCGGCGCCGCTGGCCATCGGCGCGGCCGACGGCTGGGTGCTCACCGACTGGTTCGAGAACGTGCTCGCCGACGTGGCCCCGCCCGGCTACTACGAGGCGCTGGCCCGCGGCGAGGCCGACTGGCGGAGCCCGTCGGTGCACACGGCGCTGGACCGGCTGGCCGAGCTGTGGAGCGTCGACGGCGCCTTCCCCGGCGGCGGCCGCCGGGCCCTGCTCACCCAGTACGAGGAGTCGGTGATCCAGGTGGTGCACCACCGGCGGGCGACGATGCTCTTCGAGGCCGACTTCGTCGACGACGTCAGCCGCCGGTTCCGGCGGGGCCCGGAGCAGCCGGAGACCTTCCGCTTTCCCGGCTCCCGGCTGGCCGACAGGCCGCTGATCGTCGGCGGCGACGCGGCCGTGGCGTTCGCCGGCTCGGCCCGCGGGGCGGAGCTGGTGCGCTGGCTCAGCGGCGGCTCCGCGTTCCTGCCGTGGCTCCGCTCCGGCGGCTACCTCTCCCCCAACGTGTCCGTGCCGCTGGACGACTACCGCGACCCCGTCCGCCGCCGGCTCGCCGCCGAGCTGCGCACGGCCGGGGCGGTACGCTTCGACCTCTCCGACCGACTCCCGGGCCGGTTCACCGGCTCCGACGGGGTGGGCATCTGGCGGATCATGCAGGACTTCTTCGCCGACGTCACCGACGGGGTCGCCGCCGGCAGGGCGGCCCGCCGGGCCGTGGGGCAGCTGGCGGCGGCGGCCCGGTCGGCGGGTGGCGGCCGGTGAGGCGGGTCCTGGGCGAGCTGGCGCTCCTCGACGACGTCGGGCCGCCCCGGCGCGGGCGGGCCTACCCGGCGGCGGGCGCCACCTCGGCGCTGCTGCTGCCCGCCCTGCTGCTGCTCGGCGGGCTGGTGGCGTGGCCGGTGCTGCGTACGCTGCACGCCAGCGTCACCACCGACGGCCGGTGGGTGGGCGCGGAGCACTTCCGCACCGCGCTGGCCGCGCCCGGCACCGGCGCCGTGGTGGGACGCACGCTGCTCTGGGCCCTGCTGGTGCCGGCGGTGGTCACCGTGCTGGGCTACCTGCTCGCCGCCGCGTCGCGCCGCTCGCAGGAGGGCAGGCTGGTCCGCCTCATTTTGGTGGTGCCGACCGCGCTGCCGCTGGTGGTCACCGGGGTCACCTTCCGGCTGATGTACGACCCGGGCCCGGAGCGCGGGCTGGCCACCCTGGTCGCCACGACGCTGACCGGCGGGTCGGCGGCCGACGCCCCGCAACTGCTCGGCCCCGGCCTGGTCACGGTGGCGCTGATGTCGGCGTTCGTGTGGGCGTGGGTGGGGCTGGCCGTGCTGGTGTTCCGGGCCGCCCTCGACGCGGTGCCGCCCAGCCTCGCCGACGCGGTCCGCGCCTACGGCGGCAACCGCCGCGACGTGCTCTGGGACGCGCAGTGGCGGCCCCTGCTGCTGCGGACCGTGGCGGTGGTGTTCACCCTGGCGGCGCTCGGCACCGCCAGGACGTTCGACCTGATCCTGGTGATGACGCCCGGCTCGGTGCGTGACGAGGCGTCGGTGCTCGCGCTGCGGGTCTGGCAGACCTCCAACGGCGCCACCACCGGCGAGGGCGCCGCGCTCGGGGTGGTGTGGCTGGTGGCGGTGGTCGCCGGCATGCTCGTCGCGGCGCTGTTCGTGCGGCAGGCGTGGCCGCCGCCCCGGGACGCGGCGCCCGCCGCACCCGACCCGGCGGCCACCGCGCCGCGCCGGGCGACCCGGCTGCTGGTGGCGGGCGCCGCGCTCGCCTGGCTGGTGCCGCTCGGGGTGCTGCTCGCCACCTCGCTGCACGGCACCGTTGACGCGGCGGCCCGGGGCTGGTGGTGGAGCCCGCCCGGCCTCGACTCCTACCGGGACCTGCTGACCGGCGCCGAGCTGTGGCGCACGCTGGGCTTCACGCTGGTGCTGGCGAGCGTGGTCACCGCCGTCGTGCTGGGCGTCGCGCTGCTCGCCGCGTACCCGCTGGCCTGGCTGACCGGGCCGCCCGCCCAGGCCACCGTGCTGCTGCTGATGGCCGCCAGCATCGTGCCGGTGCAGGTGATCGCCGGGCCGGTCAACGAGGTGCTCGGCGTGGTGCTGTCCTCGGGCACGGCGCGCGGCCTGGCGCTGGTGCACGTCGCGCTGGGCGTGCCGTTCGCCGTGCTGGTGCTGCGCAACGCGTTCGCGGACCTGCCCGCCGAGCAGGTGCGGGCGGCCCGGGTGGGCGGACGGCACTGGTGGGGCACCCTGCGGCTGCTCGCCCGGCACAACCGCCCGGCCGTGGTCGCCGTCGCGGTGCTGGAGTTCGTGCAGGTGTGGAACGACCTGGTGGTGGGTCTGCTGTTCAGCGGGCCGGGCGCGCTGCCGCTGGGGCTGTTCCTCGCCGGCCAGACCCGGGGCTTCGCGGCCAACAGCGGGGAGCTCGCCGCCGGCTCGGTCATCGCCTCGATCCTGCCGGTGCTGCTGGTGGTGCTGGCCCGTCGTCAGCTCGTCGCCGGCCTCGTCGCCGGGGGCGTCCGGTGACCGGGTCGGGTCCGCCCGTCCGTTCGCGGCGGCCGCGGAGGCTGAGCCTGCTGCTCGCGATCGGCGGTGTGGTCGGCGGGACGGTCAGCGCGGTGCTCGGCAACGTCACCGGCAACCTGCTCTCCGAGCTCTCCGTCACCCAGCTCGGTTCCGCCAGCGCCGGGGTGATCGTGCTCGGCCTCGCCGCCGCCGTCGTCGTCGAGTGGCGCCGCCAGCGGCAGCAGGCCGCGACGCCGGAGGACCCCGACGCCCCGCCCGCCGTCGGCGCTCCCACCCTGCCGTGGCCGGCCGGGTTCACCGGGCGGGCCGGGCACCTCGACGCGATCATCGACCTGCTGACGAAGGAGCACGCGGTCGCCGTGGTCGGCCGGCGGGCCGTCGGCACCTCGTCCTGCGCGGTCCAGGCCGCCAACCTGTGCCGCAAGGACTTCCCCGACGGGCAGTACTACCTGGACCTGCGCCGGGGCGGCCGGCCGCACGACGCCCGGGAGGTGCTGACCGCGCTGGCCCGGATCCTCGGCACCCGGCCACCGGCGTCGGGACGCGCCGACGACCTCGCCGACGCCGTCGACGAGCTGAGCGGCCAGCTCGACGGCCGGGCGATCCTCGTGGTGCTGGACAACGTGGACGACCCGGCCCAGGTCCGGGCGCTGCTGCCACCGACCGCGGGGACGTGCCGCCTGCTGCTGGCCGGCACGGGAGCGCTGGCCGCGCTGGACGGGGTGGTGGCGCACGGGCTCGCCGAGCCGGACGCCGACGACGCCGTCGAGCTGTTCGCCGCCGCGGGCGCCACCGCGCCCGTCGCCCGGCCACACCGCCCGGACCCGCGCACCGACCCGGCGGTCCGCGCCCTCGTCGAACTCTGCGGGCGGCAGCCCCGCACGGTCGCGGAGCTCGGGCGGCGTACGGCGCAGCACGGGTGGCGGCACACCGACGTGCTCGACGCGCTGCGCCGCGCCGTCGACACGCCCCCGCACCAGCACGTCGCCGCCTCCCCGGCGACCCAGCTGGTGACCGCCCGGGACACCGCCTACCACGCCCTGGGCGGCGAGGCCCGGCGGTTGTGGCGGCTGATGTCGCTCAGCCCGGTGCCGCTGGACCGGCCGACGCTCGCGGCGCTCGCCGGTCGTCGCCCGGACCGGGTGGCCTCCCTGCTGCACGAGCTGGCCACCGGCGGGTTCGTCACCGGCGCGCCCGGTGACCGCTACGAGGTGCGCCCGCTGCTGGCCCCGTACGCCCGGATGCACCTGCGCGACGCGGAGCCGGCGCGGCGGCGGGTCGCCGCGCAGGCCCGGCTCACCCGGCACCTGGCTCGGCGGGCCGAGCGGCACGCCGCGAGCCTCGTGGTGGTCGGCTCCCCGCCGGACCGGGAGCCGACGCTGGCGCTGGACGACGACCCGTACGGCTGGTTCGACCTGCACCAGGAGCTGCTGCTGGCCGTGGTGCGAGTGCCGGCGGGCGCGGCGGAGACCCTGCCGCGCCGGGTGCGCCGTTGGTGGTTCCGGCTGGCGGTGGCGCTGTGCGGGTGGCTCGCCCACGCCGAGCGGCTCGACGAGTGGGCGGAGGTGTGCCGCACGGTGCTCGCCACCCCCACGGCCGACGACCGACCGGAGATCGCCGGCTGGGCGCACAACGAGCTGGGGGTGCTGCGCCGCCGCCGGGGCGACCCGCAGGCAGCGGCGACGGCGCTCAGCCTCGCGGTGGCGGAGCGGGGCCGGCGCGGCACCGCGCAGGCGCGGATGAACCTGGGCCTGGTGCTGCTGGACCTGGGGCAGTTCGACGACGCGGTGGAACACCTGGAGCTGTCGCGGCGGCACCGCTCCGCGGCGGACCGGGCCGGGCACGCGCTGACCGACCTGGGCCTGGGCGCCGCCCGGCTGGCCCGGGGGGAGCTGGCGGTCGCGCACCACCACCTGGTCCGCGCGGCGAACGCCTTCCGCGCGCTCGGCGACGCCCGGGGCTACGCGGCGGCGCTGACCAACCTGGTGCTGGTGCACGCCGGGCTCGGCGAGCACCTCGACGCGGCGCAGTCGTGGCGGGCGGCGCTGCGCGAGTACGACTCCGTGGCCGACCCGACCAACCGGGCCGCCGCGCTGCTCAACGCCGGCGCCGCGCTGCTGGCCGCCACGCCGGGGCAGGCCCGGCAGGCGTACGAGATGCTGGCGGAGAGCCTGCGGCTGCGCGACGGGCGGCCCACGGCCGGCCTGGGGCGGACGCTGCTGCACCTGGGCGACGCGGCGGCGGCGCTCGACGACCCCGACGAGGCCCGGCGGCACTGGGCGGACGCGGCGGGCGTGTGCGAGGAGGCGGGGGACGTCGACGGTCAGGCCGCGGCGGACGCCCGCCTGGTGGACAGCGACGCGCCGGCCTGAGCGCGGCCCGCCGAGGGGCCCCGCCCGCGGGGCGGCTCAGCCGTCGAGCCGGCGCACCATGTTCATGATCGTCTCCAGCTGGGCACCGCCCTTGATCGGGTAGTTGGTCGCGCCCAGGTAGCCCCACCAGTCCCAGCGGCCGTTCGGGTTGGTGGCCGCGGTGCTCGCCTGGGGATACAGCACGATCAGCTGGTTGCGGTCCACGAAGGCGGTGCCGACCGCGCCGTGGCCCTGGAGGCAGCCGTGCAGGGCGACGAGCAGCCGCCACGACCCGCCGGCGTGTCCCGGGATCGACACCGGATCGTGGCGGCCGGCGGGGCGGCCCTCACTCGGCACGCCAGACGGCATCGCGGGGCGGACCGGGCTCGGCCCAGCACAACCCGCCCCTCGCCTCCACGCCCGGCAGGCCGTCGACCATCCGGCTGATGTCCACCACGGACGCCAGCGCCACCACGACGTCGTTGCGCAGGTCCGCCACCGCCGCCGCGAGGTCGTCCGCCTCCGCCGACCAGTCGATGTCCGCCGCCCGCAGATCGGCCACCGCGTGGTCGGTGAGCACCTGCGGGTCGGTCACGGCCACCGTGAGCCGACAGTAGACGTTGAGGGTGAGCGGTTCCGGGGCGCCGACGTCGGTCATGCCCCCAGCATGACCCACCCGGTTTGATCGGGGCCAGCCACTTTCACTTAGGGCTTGACCTAAGTGACGGGCGCGGGCATACTTAGGCTCATGCCTAAGCAATCGGGCGGCGGAGACGGAAGCGACGACGGGGCCCTGGACGACGTGTTCCACGCGCTGTCGGACCCGACCCGCCGCCGGGTCGTCGAGATCCTGGGCCGGGGGCCCGCGACGACCAGCGAGCTCGCTCGTCCGTTTGACATGGCACTGCCGTCGTTCACCCAGCACCTGGGCGTCCTCGAGCGCTCCGGCCTGGTGACGTCGGAGAAGAAGGGGCGGGTGCGGACCTACCGGCTCGCCCCCGGGCCGCTCGCGCACGTCGACACCTGGCTCGCCGGTCAGCGCGCGATGTGGTCCCGCCGCCTCGACCAGCTCGACTCGTTTCTCCACGACCTGAAGGAGCAGCAGACATGACCGCCTACCCGAGTGTGAACGACAATCTCGACCTCGTCCTGGAGCGCACCGTCGACGTCGCACCCGAGCTGGTCTGGAAGGCCTGGACCACGCCCGAGCTGGTCGTGCAGTGGTTCGCCCCGCGGCCCTGGTCGACCTCGTCCTGCGAGATCGACCTTCAGCCCGGCGGCAGGTTCCACACCGTGATGCGCTCGCCCGAGGGCGAGGAGTACCCGAACACCGGCTGCATCCTGGTCGTCGAGGAGGGCTCGACGTTGATCTTCACCTCAGGACTGGGCCCCGGCTTCCGCCCCCAGGTCGCCGGCGACGACTTCCCGTTCACCGCGATCATCAGGCTCGAGCGCGCCGGCAACGGCACGAAGTACACCGCCACGGCGATCCACGCCGACGCCTCGGCGAAGAAGTCACACGAGGAGATGGGCTTCGTCGAGGGCTGGAGCGCCGCGCTGGACCAGCTGGTCGAGGTCGTCAAGGGCCGCTGACGGCCGTGGCGGCGGCGACGGGCGACGACACGGCGCTCGTCAGATGTTGGAGGAGTCGATCGGCACGTCGGTCGGCAGGGCCGGCGCGCCGGCCAGCGGGGCCTCGGTGCGGCAGGACAACCCCAGCGTGTAGGCGGTCATCGACAGCGACCCGTACGCGTACCCGTTCACCAGCACCTCCGCGCCGTTGCCGGCGGCGCCGGCGAGGCCGGCGAGGTAGAGCAGCGGAATGAAGTGGTCCGGCGTCGGCACGGCCCGGTCGAAGTCGCGGTGGGCGTCGAGCGAGGCCGCCTCGGTCGGCTCGCCGAGCATGACCTCCTTCGCCGCCTCGTCGAACCGCCGCGCCCAGTCGAAGCCCTCGTCGGCCATGCGCGGGTCCACCCCCCGCAGGTTGTGCACCACGTTGCCGCTGGCGACGACGAGCACTCCACGCTCGCGTAACGGGGCGAGCCTCGCGCCCAGGCCCAGGTGGTAGTCCGGGCCCTTGAACGCGTTGATGCTCAACTGCACGACCGGAACGTCCGCGTCGGGAAACGCGTGGGTGAGCACCGACCAGGTGCCGTGGTCGATCCCCCACGAGTCGACGTCCGCACCGACCCAGGTGGGCTGGACGACCTCGCCGATCTCCTCGGCCAGCTCCGGCAGGCCGGGCGCCGGGTAGCGGACGTCGAACAGCTCCTGCGGGAAGCCGTAGAAGTCGTGGATCGTCCTCGGCCGGGGCATCGCGGTGACGGCCGTGGCGCCGATGTACCAGTGGGCCGACACCACCAGGATCGCCCGCGGCCGCGGGACCGCCCGCCCGAAGGCACGCCACGCCTGCGTGTAGCGGTTGAGCTCCAGGGCGTTCGTCGGACTGCCGTGACCGATGAACGCGGCCGGCATCACCGCCGGGACGGTCGCGCTGCTCATGCTGCTCCCCCCGAGGGCGATGGTGACCTGAGCGTAACCATCGTCGGAGGGAGCAGCCGCCTCAACGCCGGCCGCGACCGGTTGTCACCGGCCGAGGCCGACGGTCGCCGTCAGCCGGATATCTCGCGCCAGGCGGGGTGGTTGCCGCGCCAGGCGCCGGCCAAAATGACCGCCGACGTCCGCCCGGGGCATTCCTGCACCCGGGAGCGGCCGGATTCGCCGCCGATCCGTACCTGTACGTCCCAACGCTGCCCGTCAGTGCGGATATACACGTCCCGACGCCCGCGCTGGGACGTGTCGCCGTTCCACCAGTGTTCTTCGACCCTCACCCAGCGACCGTATAGCAGTTGGCCCGCGGACGACACGGCCGGTGGCGGTGGAGATCGACGCCGGACGGGGGAACGCCGGTCAGGCGGACTCCCCCGGCGCCAGGTGACGGTAGCCGCGCACGGTCTCGGCGAACCAGCCGTTCACGCTGGTCAGGCCGCGCTCGTTGAGCTGGGCGTCGTGGATCGGGAACACCCGCTCGGCCCCGACGGCGTCGGCGAAGTCGATCGCCTCGGTGAGCTTCAGCCAGGATGCCTGTGCCGGGACCAACAGCGTCTCGACGGGCCGGTCCGGCCGGTGCAGGGAGTCGCCCGGGTGGTAGACGGCGTCGCCGACGAGGTAGCCCAGGTTGGCGCAGTCGGGCTGGCCGCCGTGGATGGTCGCGTGCCGACCGCCGAGCGCGGTGACGGCGAGACCGGCGGCGGTGAACCGTTGACCGGCGCGGACCCTGGTCACGGGCAGCGGCGCCAGATCGGGCAGCGCGGCGCCCTCCGGCGCGAAGACCGGCACGCCGAGGCCCGCCAACCGGAGCACGTCGACGTGGTCGGTGTGCTCGTGGGTGACCAACACGGCGTCCGCGCCGGCCAGGGCCCGTGGCTCGCTCCAGGTGCCGGGGTCGATGACCAGCACGCCGCCGTCGTGCTCCAGCCGGACGCAGGAGTGGGTGAACTTCGTGATCCGCACCCGCCGACCGTACGCCGGCGTCCCCGCGACGGCAGCCCTCCCCGCGCCCCGCTCGCCGCTCCCGCCGCTGACACCCGGCGGACGCGACCGGTCGGGGCGGGCGGGCGACTCGGGCACCCGACCCGCGTGAGAGGCTGGGGCGGAAGGGAGTGCCGACATGAGCGACTACGGCCACCCGCTGGCATTCGGGGCGTTCCTGACGCCCGGCAACGCCGAGCCCGGGCGGGTGGTGGGCCTCGCCATGCTGGCCGAGCAGGTCGGGTTCGACCTGGTCACCTTCCAGGACCACCCCTACCAGCCCGCGTTTCTCGACACGTGGACGCTGATGAGCTTCGTGGCGGCCCGGACCGGCACGGTGCGGCTGGCCGCCAACGTGACGAACCTGCCGCTGCGCCCGCCGGCCGTGCTCGCCCGCAGCGTGGCGAGCCTCGACCTGCTCAGCGGCGGGCGGGTGGAGCTCGGCCTGGGCGCCGGCGCGTTCTGGGAGGCCATCGAGGCGATGGGCGGCCGCCGGCTCTCCCCCGGGCAGGGCGTGCGGGCCCTGGCCGAGGCGATCGACGTCATCCGCCAGGTCTGGGACGTCGACGCGCGCGGCGGCGTCCGGGTCGACGGCGAGTTCCACCGGGTGGTCGGCGCGAAGCGGGGCCCCGCCCCCGCCCACGACGTGGGCATCTGGCTCGGCGCGTACAAGCCGCGGATGCTGGCGTTGACCGGGAGCCGGGCCGACGGGTGGCTGCCGTCGCTGGGCTACCTGCAACCCGGCGACCTCGGCAAAGGCAACACGATCATCGACGACTCCGCGCGGGAGGCCGGCCGGGAGCCGGCCGACGTGCGCCGCCTGCTCAACGTCACCGGCCGCTTCGCCCCCGTCGGCCGGGGACCGCTGCACGGGCCCGCCGAGCAGTGGGCCGAGGAGCTGGCGGACCTCGCGCTCAGCGACGGGGTCAGCACCTTCATTCTGGGCAGCGACGACCCCGAGGACCTGCGGCGCTTCGCCGCCGAGGTGGCTCCCGCCGTCCGCGAACTCGTGGCCGGCGAGCGCGCGGCCGGCACCGCGCCCGCCGCGGCCCCGCCGGCGGCCGGGCCGGCCCCGGCGGCGGCGCCGGCCGCTCCCCGCCCGCCCGCCGGATCCTTCGCCGTCGTGCCGACGCCCGACGACGGCGTGCGCCGCAGCGCGATCCGGGTCTGGGACGAGACCACGCGGCCCACCGGCCCACCGCCGGACCCGGCGCGCACCTACACCCCGCACGACCAGGCCGGCGCCCAGCACCTCATCGACGTGCACGACGGGTTGCGCGCCGAGCTGACCCGGCTGTACGACCTGGTGGAGCAGGTGGGCGCCGGGCTGGTCGACGCGGGCACGGCGCGCTCGCACATCAACACCATGACCATCCGCCAGAACAAGTGGACCCTCGGCACGTACTGCGAGTCGTACTGCCGGGTGGTCACCACCCACCACACGCTGGAGGACCGGGGCACCTTCCCGCACCTGCGCCGGGGCGACGCCCGCCTCGCCCCGGTGCTGGACCGCCTCGAGCAGGAGCACCACGCGATCCACGACGTGCTGGAGCGGGTGGACCGCGCGCTTGTCGCGTTCGTCTCCGTCACCGACGGGATGGCGGAGCTGCGCGCGGCGGTCGACCTGCTCAGCGACACGCTGCTGTCCCACCTCGCGTACGAGGAACGCGAGCTCGTCGAGCCCATCGCCCGGCTCGGCCTGAACTGAACCGGCCGTCGCGCGGCGCCCGGGTGGCGGAGGATCGGGGCATGCCGCGACGACCCGGGCGGGGACACCGCCGCCTGCCGCACACCGCCGACGTCCGCATCGAGGCGTGGGCGCCGAGCCGCGAGGAGTGCGTCGCCGAGGCGGTCGCCGCGCTGGTCGGCACGTTCGTCGACCCCGCCGGGGCGCGGCCGGGCCCGCGGCGGGAGTTCCGCGCGCCGGCCGGCGAGGACGACGCGGACCTGCTGGTGGGCGTACTCGACGAGGTGATCTTCCGGATGGAGACGGCGGGTGAGCTGCCGCTGCACACCGAGGTGGCCGACGACGGCGCCGGCGGCCTGGTGGTGCGCTGGCGCACGACGGACACCGACGCCGTCGAGCTGGTCGGCGCGGTGCCAAAGGCCGTCTCCCTGCACGGGTTGCGCTTCGGCCCCGACGGCGAGGGCTGGTCCTGCGCGGTGACGCTGGACGTGTGAGCCGCCCGCTCACCCCTCCCCACGCCGCGTGCCGCTCAGCCCTTCACCACGCCCAGCGGGACCAGCCGGGCCACCTTCCGACACAGCCCGGCGCCCTCGGCGGCGGCCACCACCGCCGAGACGTCCTTGTACGCCGTCGGCATCTCCTCGGCCAGGCCGCGCCGGGACGCGCCGCGCACCGCGATGTCCCGCGCCTCCAGCTGGGCACGCGGGTCCTGCCCGCGCTCCGACCGCACGGCCTGCTTGCGGCTCTGCACCCGGCCGGCCCCGTGGCAGGTGGACGCGAAGGCCGGCGCCCCCGGCACGCCGGTGAGCACGTACGAGCCGGTGCCCATGGAGCCGGGGATCAGCACGGGCTGGCCCACGTCCCGCAGGTCGTCGGGCAGGTCGTCGTGGCCCGGCGGCAACGCGCGGGTGGCGCCCTTGCGGTGCACGCAGAGCGCGCGCCGCTCGCCGTCGACGTCGTGCGTCTCGATCTTCGCGAGGTTGTGCGAGATGTCGTAGACCAGGTCGAGGCGGCTGCCGGTGACCCGGGCGAAGACCCGCCGGGCGGCGTCGGTGAGCAGTTGCCGGTTCGCCCGGGCGTAGTTCGCGGCGGCGGCCATCGCGCCCAGGTAGGCGCGGCCCTCGGGCGAGGAGACCGGGGCGCAGGCGAGCTGCCGGTCCGGCACGTGGATGCCGTGGCGGGACATCACCTTCTCCATCCTGCGCACGTAGTCGGTGCAGATCTGGTGGCCCAGCCCCCGGGACCCGCAGTGGATCATCACGCAGACCTGGCCGGGGCGCAGCCCGAAGGCGGTGGCGGCGGTGTCGTCGTACACCTCCTCGACGGCCTGCACCTCCAGGAAGTGGTTGCCGGAGCCGAGGCTGCCGACCTGGCGCGCGCCGCGCTCGATCGCCCGCTCGCTGACCCGCGCCGGATCGGCGTCGCCGACGGCGCCGGTGTCCTCGCAGCGGTACAGGTCCCGCTCGACGCCGAAGCCGCGCTCCACGGCGTACCGGGAGCCGCCGCGCAGCACCGCGTCGAGTTCCGCGCGTGTCGACAGGTGCCACACCGCGCCCCTGCCCATGCCGCGCGGGGTGGCCTCGCCCAGCCCGTCCATCAGCGCGTCCAACCGGGGCCGCAACCCGTCGCGGTCGGTGTCGGCGGCGAGCAGCCGGACGCCGCAGGAGATGTCGAAGCCCACCCCGCCGGGCGAGACCACGCCGCCGTGCGCGACATCGGTGGCGGCCACCCCGCCGATCGGGAACCCGTAGCCCCAGTGCACGTCGGGCATGGCGTACGAGGCGCCGACGATGCCGGGCAGCGTGGCGACGTTCGCGACCTGCTCCAGCGACTTGTCCTCGCCGGCGTCGGGCAGCAGGGACCGGGACGCGAACACCACCCCCGGCACCCGCATCGGGTCGTGCCGGTCGATCCGGAAGCGGTACGGCGACTCCTCGACCAGCTCCATTCCCGGCGGCTACCCGGGCGGACGGTCCTTACACCCGCTCGCCGGCGGCCGGCCGCCGCATCGCCCAGACGTCGGGTCCGCCGTCGGGCACCCGCGCCTGGCCGGTGACGTCGAACCCGAGCCGCCGGTAGAACCGCACGTTCGGCTCCGAGGAGGTCTCCAACACGACGGGCAGGCCGGACCGGTCGGCCTCGGTGAGGCCGGGCCGCAACACCCGGGCACCCAGCCCTCGGCCCTGGTCGGACCGGCGCACGCCCACGGTGGCGAGCAGGAACGCCGGCTCGGCCGACCGCAGCGAGGCGCAGGCCGCGTCGGCGGCGCGCAGCGCCGACTGCCGGTCGCCGGCCAGCTCCGCGTTGCGCGCCGCGACACCGGCCCAGACCTCGTCGGGCACCGGCCGGTCCGGGCGCAGCCAGACCGCCACCGCCGCCGGCCGCCCGTCGGGGTCGACCGCCGCCCAGACGTCACCGTAGGGCAGCCCGACGGCGTCGACGGTGCCGGCGAACATCGCCTCCAGCCGCTCCCGGTGCCGGTCGGCCGCCACCGTCCAGGTCATCCAGGGGTACCCGTCGAAGGCGTCGGCCAGCACGGCAGCCGCCGCCGCGGTCGACTCCGGCCCGATCCGGCGTACCTCGAACTCCATGCCGTCCTCCTCGCGCGCCGCCACGCGGCCGGCGCAGTGCGCGATCATGCCACGGCGTCCGGGGCCGGCGCGCGGGATTAACAGGCCCGCCCCGGGTGCCTCAGAGCCGGTAGAACGCCCGGTAGCGGCGGATCAGCCGCCACTGCACCAGCACCGCCGCCACGGTCAGCAGGATCATCACGAGGGTCGCGGCGGCCGCGTAGCCGTAGCGCAGGTACTCGAAGCCGGTGCGGTAGACGAACAGCGACAGGTAGGTGGTGGCGTACGGGGGCGGGCCGCCGTCGGTCACCACGAAGGCCGGCACGAAGGAGAAGTGCAGGCTCTGGATGGCGTCGCGCACCGCCAGCAGCCCGAGCACGGGCGCCATCAGCGGCAGCGTGACCCGGCGGAACACGTCCCAGCCGGTGGCGTCCTCGATCGCCGCCATCTCGTAGACGTCGCGGGGCAGCGCCCGGCGGGCGGCCAGCAGCACCACGAAGGTCTCCCCCACGGTGAACAGGCTCATTCCGATGATCGCCGCGCGGGCGTCGGTCGGGTCGGTGAGCCACTGCGGCGGGGTGCGTCCCAGCGCCGTCAGGCCGTTCTCCCCGCCCGTGCGCAGCAGCTGGTTGATCGGGCCGTAGAGCGGGTTGAGCAGCCAGAGCCAGAGCAGCCCGTAGGCGATCTCCGGCACCGCGGTCGGCAGCACCGCCGCGGTGCGGGCGCTGCCGACGCCGAGCGCCCGGCGGTGCAGCAGTAGCGCCAGGCCGAGGGCGAAGAGCACCCGCAGCGGTACGGCCACCAGCGCGAAGACCAGCGAGTTGGTCAGCGACACCCGGAACACCGGGTCGTCCAGCAGCGCCGCGAAGTTGTCCAGCCCCACCCAGCGGGGCGGACGCAGCAGGTCGTACTCGGTGAAGGCCAGCGCCAGGGTGACCGCGGCGGGCAGCAGCACCAGCCCGACCAGCCCGACCAGGTACGGCGTCAGCATCAGCGCCAACTGCCGGCGCGAGCGGCGGTCCGGGCTCGTCACGGGGCGTACCGGCGCCCGGAGCCGGCGTGGAAGACGTGCACGTCGTCCCAGCGCACGCCGACGCGTACCGCCGCGCCGCGGTCGGGCCGGCGGGCGGCCGGCACCCGGGCGACGACGGGGTGGCCGCCGTCGAGGGTCAGGTACGCGTACGCGTCCTCGCCCACCACCTCGACCCGCTCGACGGTGGCCGCCGCGCCGTCGGTCGCGTCCAGGGTGACCGCCTCGGGCCGGAAGCCGATCTCCAGCCGGCCGGACTCGGTGACGGTCGCCCCGCGCGGTGCCGTGCCCGTGGGCCGCACCGGCCCGTGCGCGGGGAGCAGGTTCATCGCCGGGGAACCGACGAAACGGGCGACGAAGGTGGTGGCCGGGGTACGCCAGATCTCGTCGGGGGTGCCGACCTGCTCGATGCGCCCGTCGCGCAGCACGGCGATCCGGTCGGCGAGCACCAGCGCCTCGGTCTGGTCGTGGGTGACGTGCACCATCGTCGCGCCCAGCCGGTCGTGCAGGGCCCGCAGCTCGGCGCGCATCTGCACCCGCAGCGCCAGGTCGAGGTTGGACAGCGGCTCGTCGAGCAGGAACACGTCCGGCTCGCGGACCAGCGCCCGGGCCAGCGCCACCCGCTGCCGTTCCCCGCCGGAGAGCTGCCCGGGCCGCCGGTCCAGCAGGGCGGCGCAGCCGACGGTCTCCGCCGCCGCGCGGGCCCGCTCCCGGGCCACCGCGCGAGGCGTGTCGCGCACCTCAAGGCCGAAGGCGATGTTCTCCGCCACGCTCAGGTGCGGGAAGAGCGCGTACGACTGGAACACCATCGACACGTTGCGCCGGCCCGGACGCTCGGTGGTGACGTCGCGGCCGGCGATGCGGACGCGGCCGGCGGTGACCGGCTCCAGGCCGGCGACGACCCGCAGCACGGTCGACTTGCCGGCCCCCGACGGGCCGAGCACCACCAGCAGCTCCCCCCGGGCGACGCTGAGGTCCACCTCGTGCAGGACGGTCGCACCCCGGTACGCGGCCGAGACGCCGGCCAGGGCGAGGCCCGGATCGCTCACCCGTGCTCCCCGCGGGCGAAGATCGGCCGGGTCTGCCGGTCGAGGTCGCGGATGACGTCGTCGAGCCGGTCGCCCCGGTGCACGGCGTTCTCCAGGATGCCGTAGGTGACGTCCTCGATCTCCGGCCAGGTGGAGACGGTCGGCAGCGCCCGGACGGTGGGGATGGCGTCGAGGAAGACCTTCGCGCTGCGCGGCGGCTGGGCCGGGCCGAGGAACGCGGGCGACCGCGACACCTCGATGTGCGACGGGACGGTACGGCCGGTGGCCGCGATGATCCGCTGGCCCTCCTCGGCGATGGCGAACTCCAGGAACCGCCACGCGGCGTCCTTGTGCTTCGCGCCCCGGGTCATGCAGTACGCGTCGGAGTGCAGCACGCCGACCTGCTCCTTGTAGACCGGCAGCGGGGCGACGTCCCACTCGAAGCCGGTGATCGAGCGGAAGGTGGTCGTGGAGCGGCGGGAACTCATGAGCATGGCGAGCCGGCCGTTGGCGAACCGCGACTCGTCGTCCTCGGCCTCCACCTCCTCGTCGGTGGGCACCACCCCGTACGCCAGCCGCAGGTCGACGAGGTTCTTCAGCGCCTCCCGGGCCGCCGGGGTGTCCAGGGTCAGCCGGGTCGGCTTCGCCGGGTCGTCGACGATCTCGCCGCCGGCCGACCAGACGAACGGGGCGAGTCGGATGATCGACGGCTCCACGCCGAGGCCGTGCACGGCCGGGCGCCGCGCCGCGCCCTCGCTCTCGGTGGCCTTGACCACCACGCCGCGGGAGTCGCGGGTCATCGCCGTCGCCGTGGTTACCAGGTCGTTCCAGGTCCAGCCGGCCCTCGGCTCCGGCACCCCGTACTTCGCGAACAGGGTGCGGTTGTAGTAGACGGCCAGGCTGGAGACGTTCTGCGGCAGGCAGAGCTGCCGGTCCTTCCACCGGAAGGCGTCCCACGCCACCGGGTAGTAGTCGGCCGGGTCGACAACCTCGGAGGCGGCCAGCCGGTCGTCCAGCGGCTCGATGACGTCCTTGGCGGCGAACTGGCCGTAGAAGCGGTAGTTCATCAGAAACAGGTCCGGCGGGGCGCCGCCGGCCACGGAGGTGGCCAGCCGGGCAAGCAGGTCCTTGCGGTCGCTGGCCTCGACGAGTTGCACGTCGGCGCCGGGGCGGGCCTTCTCGTACGCCTCGACGAGGGTGCGGTAGGCGGCGAGTTCCTCGGGGGCCCCGAAGACCAGCAGCCGCACCGGCCCGTCGGCGGACGACCCGGAGCCCGAGCCGCACCCGGTGGCGGCCAGCACGGCGGTGAGCAGCAGCGCGAGCAGCGCCTTCGGTCGCATGGTCGGTCCCGTCCTCGGTCGCATCGTCAGTCTCGTCCCGTCGGGTCGTCGTGGTGGAGGAAGCGCCGCTGGGCGAGCACGAAGACGGCCAGCGCCGGTGCCGTGGCCAGCACCGCGCCGGCCAGGAACACCGGGAAGTTCGTCGGGTCCAGCACCGACAGGGAGCGCAGCGCCAGCGGCAGGGTGAACAGCTCGCGGTCGTAGACGTAGACCAGCGGGTCGAGGAAGTTCGACCAGGTGAGCACGAAGGTCAGCGCGGTGAGGCCGGCGGTGACCGGGCGGACCAGCGGCAGGGCGACCCGCCACCAGGTGCGCAGCGGCGAGAGGTCCGCCACCAGGCAGGCGTCGTAGAGGTCGGTCGGCAGCGCCCGGAACGCCAGGTAGTAGACCAGGACGTAGAGCGGCGAGGTGCCCAGCAACGCCGGAGCGACCAGCGGCACCAGGGTGTCGGTCAGGCCGAGCGCCCGGAAGATCGCGAAGCGGGGCACGAGCAGCGCCGTGGCCGGCACCATCAGCGCGACCAGGGAGGCCGCCACGACGACGGCGGTGGCGCGCGGGGAGATCCGGGCCAGCGCGAAGCCGGCCAGCGAGGCGACGAGCACGCTCAGCGGCACCGCGACGACCGCGACCAGGACCGAGTTGAGCGAGGCGCGCAGCAGCCCGCCCAGCTCGACGGCCTGCTGGTAACCGGTGGTGGAGACCGGATCCGGCACGAGCTGCGGGGTGGGCGGCGGCGGCAGGCCCGGCTCGGTGAGCGAGCCGGAGAGCAGCAGCAGCAGCGGCGGGACGAAGACGAGCAGGACGAAGGCCGCGCCGAGGGTGCGCCAGGCGCGGCCGGCCACCTCGGGCAGCGGTGAGGGGCCGCGCGCGCGGCCCCTCACCGTGTCGTTGCCGATGGTCGCCTTCCTCAGAGCGTGAGCTGCCAGGCGCCGAGGCCGTGCGAGGCGGCGTAGAGCAGCCGCTTGCCCGGCACGATGGTCAACCCGGCGACCTCCACGTTCGGCATGCCGCGGGCCGCCTTCACCCAGGTGGTGCTGCCCTTGGCGAGCCGCAGGACGCCGAAGTCGGTGGCCGCGTAGAGGGTGCCGGTGACGTCGTCGCGGACCAGGTCGGTGATCGGCTGGTCGCCGAAGTCGTACGACCGGTCGGTCCAGGTCGCGCCGGCGTCGGCCAGCCGCACCTCGAACGCGTGCCCCACGGTGGCCGGGGTGTTCGAGTTGAACCCGCTGTAGGAGACCCACGCCCGGGCCGGGTCGGCCGGGTCGACGTGGATGCTGGTGACGAAGCGGTTCGGCGTGGCGGCGGTGTCGATCCGCGTCCAGGTGACCGCCGACGCCGGCTCGGCGTCGACGTTGCGGGACACGAACACCCGACCGGTGCTGGTGGCCGCGTACGCCGTGGACGAGTCGGAGGCGACCCGCTCGACGACCGAGACGGCGCCGCCGGCCCGGTCGCCCCACGCGGCGTCGGTCAGGTTGACCGTGCCCAGCGGCGCGAAGTCGCCGCACTGCGCCTCGAAGGTGCCGGTCCAGGTGTTGCAGATCCGGTTGGCCTCGGCCAGGCTCCGGTCGCCCAGCCCGAACGTCTTCGTCCGGTAGACGGTGCGCGAGGTGCCGGCGAACATCGTGCCGCTCACCTTCGGGTCGGTGATCACCGGGGCGTAGAACAGGGTGCCCGGCTGCCCGAAGATCGGGTCCGAGATCGAGATCCAGCTGCCCACGTCGCCATTGGCGAAGTTCACCTCGGGCGAGGCGTCGTAGAAGGTGTGGAAGCGGAACTCCGGCTTGCCGACGTCGAAGCCGGACGCGCCGCCGTCACCGATCATCGTGTTGACCCAGCGCCGGCGCTCGCCCTTGTTCTCCCAGGTGCCGTTGTCCTGGGTGCCGCCCTGCAGCAGGCGGTGGTCGTGCGGGCTGGCCGAGAGGCTGATGAACTGCAGCGTGTTCATGCCCTTGTTGATGCCGTCCAGCTTCGACGGGATCTTCGACAGCATCTGCCGGCAGCGGTCCTTCTGCGCCTGCGTGGTCAGGTTGCGGTCCGGGTTGTCGCACCAGGCCGAGCGGTCCACGAACTGGCCGCTGGAGCGCATCACGCCACCGTCGTTGGCCTCGAAGAACTGGTACGGGTTGCGCGGGTTGGTGACCAGGGCGTGCTGGTCGGGGTGCAGGCCGTTGGGGTGCAGCTCGTCGGTGCCGTCGTAGGTCATGTCGGTGCCGCTGACGCCGGCGTCGGTGGAGAGGACCACCGCCCGCTTGTGGGCGACGGTCTCGCCGTAGACGTAGGAGCCGCCGGTGTAGACGATGTCCGGGTGCCCGGCCGGGGTGTGCACGAACACGTCGTACCAGCACTGGCCGGTGCACTGGTTGTAGGTGGCGTAGCCCGGGTCGGCCGGGTTGGCGCTGCTCAGGTCGGTGAACGCGGGGGCGGCGCCGGCCACGTCGTCGCTGCGGAACAGCCGCGAGTACGGGTTGCCGATGTTGCCCTCGTAGACGTACATGCGGGTCTTGCCGTTGGGCAGGGCGGTCACGTCGATCGCGGCCCGGGTCTGGAAGACCGCCGGGTTCAGCGAGGGCTTGATCTGCGTCCAGGTGGCGCCGGCGTCCGCGGAGCGCCACACCCCCCGGGCGTACGAGGAGGCGTAGACGGTGTTCGCGTCGCGCGGGTCGAGCTTGACGTAGCGCACGCCGCGCGGCGAGCAGGTGGCGGTGTTGTTGTACTCCGCGGCGCTGCCCGTGCACTGGGTGGCGTCGGCCGAGCCGTTGTGGATGAACTTCCAGTTCGCGCCGCCGTCGGTGGACTTGTAGAGGCCCCACTTCTCCGCGTCGGGCACGGGCCGGGTGACGCCGGTGCAGCAGGAGCTGGACATGCCGCGCAGGGCGGTGGTGGTGGCGACGTAGAGCGTCTTCGGGTCGCCGGGCTTGACGGTGATCTCACCGATGCCCTTGCCCGCGAGCGCGTCCTTGCCCAGCGGGCCGTTCCAGGTGACGCCGCCGTTGGTGGACTTGTAGAGGCCGACGCCGGCGACGCAGCCGGAGGCGCAGGTGTTCGCCTCGCCGGTGCCGACGTAGATGGTCAGCCCGGTCTTGTCGTTGCGGTCGATCTTGACCGAGCCGGCGGCGTTGATGCCGAGCGGCCCGCCCAGGTAGAACCACTTCGGCTCGGCCGCCAGGACGTTCAGGGTGCCCCAGACGCCGCCGCCGGCCGGCGTGACGTACGCCCGGCAGAGCAGGGCGTTGCAGTCCGGCGCGATGTCGATGGAGGTGACCCGGCCACCCGCGACGTACGCGTTCGGCACGTAGTTGGAGGCGTTGCGGAACTCGGTGAACGGGTAGAGGGCCTCGCTGGGGCCGATGTTGGTCCAGCCGCGGGTGCCGCCGGCACGCCGCTCCGCGGCGGCGTACGCCGACTTGGACCGGTCGACCTGGGCGATGCTGATCGTGTCGGCCGGGTACGCGCGCTCCAGGAACTCCTGCTGCGCGGCGTTGCCGGGTCCCTCCGGCGACATGCCGTCGCTGCCCGGCACGGCCTGGCGCAACCGCTCCATGTGGGCGCCGAGCGCGCCCGGCATCTCCCCGTCGCCGGCCGCGGCTACGGGGGCCGGCACCTGGGCCCCGGCGAAGTGGATTCCGATGAGCCCGGTCGACGCCACCAGGGCACCGACCGCCAGTCCTACGAGCAGATGGCGACGTCTGCGCTTCACGAGGTCCCTCCGGCAGATGACGGCGCCACCTCGGTGCGACCCTCCGGATTGGCGATCGTCGCTGGCAGCGTCCACGGTGGAGAATGGCAGAGCGCATCGACGCAGACAATCCCCTGCATGGATCGGGATCGACGCATGGTTGCATTCGCATGGAACGGGTAGTGCGCCAGCATGCCATCGCGTTACGAGAACTACCCGAGGATCGCCGTCGTCACGGGCGCCGATTCCGGCATCGGCCGGGCCTGCGCCGTCGCCCTCGCCGAGGCCGGCTTCGACGTCGGCGTCACCTGGCACCGCGACGCCGAGGGCGCCGAGCGGACCGCCGCCGAGGTGCGCGCCGCCGGCCGGCGCTGCGAGGTCGCCGAGCTGGACCTGACCCGGCTGCCGGGTGCCGACGCGGTCGTCGACGAGCTGGCCGAGCGCCTCGGCGGCCTCGGCGTGCTCGTCAACAACGCCGGCACCGGGGCCTCCACCCCGTTCGTCGACACCGGCTGGGAGCAGTGGCGCGAGGTGCTCTCCGTCGACCTCGACGGGCCGTTCCTGTGCGGACAGCGGGCCGCCCGGCGGATGCGCGCGGCGGGGCTGGGCGGACGGATCGTCAACATCACCAGCGTGCACGAGCACGCGCCCCGGGTCGGCTCGGCCGCGTACTGCGCCGCCAAGGGCGGGCTCGGCCTGCTGACCAAGGTCATGGCGCAGGAGTTGGCGGCGGACGGGATCACCGTCAACGCGGTCGCCCCGGGTGAGATCGCCACCCCGATGACCGGGCAGGAGGACGTCGACCCGTTCACCGAGGAGCGGCCCGGGGTGCCGGTCGGGCGGCCCGGCGACGCGCGGGAGGTGGCCGCCGTGGTCGCGCTGCTCGCCTCGCCCGCCGCCGCGTACGTCACCGGCGCGTCCTGGCCGGTGGACGGCGGCATGCTGATGATGGGCCCGCAGGCCAGCGCCCTGGAGTCGCACGGCTGGCGTTCGGTGGGGGAATGACCGGGGCCACGGCCACGCCCGCCGGGTAGCGCCGACGCGGGGTGAGCGGAGCCGGGGCGGGACGGCTCGCGACGGCCCGCCCGTCGGGTGCGGGCAGCCGCACCCCGCGGCCGGTGAGCAGGGCGGCGGCGGGACAATGGGAGCCTCCGCCCGCGAGGCCGCCGGCGGGATTCCCCCCGATCGGCAGGAGAACGGTCAGCGTGTCGCAAACCTCCGAGGCGACGCCGTCGGCGGACGGGCTGCGCGCCGACTGCGCCCGGTGCTTCGGGCTCTGCTGCGTCGCGCCCGCCTTCGCCGCGTCGGCCGACTTCGCCATCGACAAGCCCGCCGGCCGGCCCTGCCCGAACCTGCGGGCCGACTCGCGCTGCGGCATCCACGCCGACCTGCGCGACCGGGGCTTCCCCGGCTGCACCGTCTTCGACTGCTTCGGTGCCGGGCAGCGGGTGGCCCAGGACACCTTCGGCGGGCGGGACTGGCGCGACGCGCCGGAGACCGCCGCGCGGATGTTCGACACGTTCGCGGTGATGCGGCCGCTGCACGAGTTGCTCTGGTACCTGACCGAGGCGCTCGCGACGCGACCGCCGCAGCCGCTGCGCGACGAGTTGTCCGTCGCGCTCGACGAGACCGCGCGGCTCACCCGGGAGCCCGCCGGGACGCTGCTGGCACTCGACGTGGACGCGTACCGGGGGCGGGTCAACCCGCTGCTGTCGCGCGCCGGGGACGCGGCCCGGGCCCGGGGCGGCCGGCCGGGCGTGGACCGGCGGGGCGCCCACCTGTTCGGCGTCGACCTGCGCCGGGCCGACCTGCGCCGGGCCAACCTGCGCGGGGCGCTGCTGATCGGCGCCGACCTGCGCGGCGTCGACCTCGGCCTGGCCGACCTCACCGGCGCCGACCTGCGCGGGGCCGACCTGCGCGGCGCGGACCTGTCCGGCAGCCTGTTCCTGCACCAGTCGCAGCTCGACGCGGCCCGGGGCGACCGGCACACCGCCCTGCCGTCCGGCCGGACCCGCCCCGGGCACTGGTCACCGCTGTCCCTCACCCCCCTGCGCCGCC
>NZ_JBPQTK010000042.1:0-42972 GCF_051386315.1 Micromonospora sp. URMC 107 | reverse complement strand
GCGGTGGTCGGCGGCGCGGTGGTGGGGGCCGGGCCGGCGGCCAGCGCCAGCTCGTACGCCCGCTGCGGCACGAACTGGCCGGCCGGCGCGATGCAGCCGTCGGCCTCGCCGGGCAGCTTCACCCAGAGGTACGCGTCGATCGCCGGGTCGCCGGTGGCGGTGGTGCTCGGGGTGCCGATGGCCCGCCCGGCGGGGTCGCACCACTCGGAGCCGGCCGGGCCGTTGCCGTTGCGGCTGGTGTCGACGACCGCCTTGAGCCGGGACACCCCGGTCGCCGCGATCACGGCCTTGGCGTAGGCGACCTCGTCGGCGGTGCGCCGGTAGTTGGAGACGTTGAGCGAGATGCCGTCCGCGCTGTTGGCGATGTCGGCGCCGAGCAGCCGGGAGGCGGCCTCGCCGGGGGAGAGCCACGCGGAGTGCCCGGTGTCGAAGTAGACCCTCGCGGCGGCCGAGCCCGCCTTGAGCTTCTTGCCGGCGTACGCCATGGAGGCCTTCGTCTCGGCCTGCTGGGCGGCGTTCTGGCAGCTGGTCATCAGCGGCAGCACGTCCGGTTCCAGGACGATGGTCGCCGGCCGCCCGGCCAGGCCGGCCGCGACCTGGTCGACCCACTGCCGGTAGGTGGCGTGGTCGGGCGCGCCGCCGCCGCTCGCCCCGCTGCAGTCGCGGTTCGGGATGTTGTAGACGACCAGGATCGGCACCTTGCCGGCGGCCGCCGCCGCGCCGACGAGGGCGTCGACCTCGGACCGTACCGTCGAGGTGTTGGTCCGGGTGAACCAGCGGCCCTGGGGGACGCGCGCGATGCGCTCGGAGATGACGGCGGCCCGGGGGTCGCCGGGGTTGGCGGCGACCCAGGCCGCGGCGGCCGTGGCCGGGTCGACGTAGAAGGCCGAGTCGGCGGCGACGGCGGCGGGAGCTCGGACGATGCCGACGGCGACGGTGGCGGCGACGGTGAGCGCCGCCGCGGCGGCGCCCGCCGCGGCGAGTGCGGGTCTGCTTCTCACGGGATCTCCATTCATCGAGGAGCGTCGCT
Organism: Micromonospora sp. URMC 107; assembly: GCF_051386315.1. Taxonomy (NCBI): domain Bacteria; kingdom Bacillati; phylum Actinomycetota; class Actinomycetes; order Micromonosporales; family Micromonosporaceae; genus Micromonospora; species Micromonospora sp. URMC 107. The sequence goes on along the minus strand of NZ_JBPQTK010000042.1, from coordinate 41,942 downwards.
GGAAGCGCTCCCATGCATCGCCGTCAAACTACGTGCTGACGGCGGCGATGTGAAGGGCCCGCGTCGCGACCCGCGACTTTCCGGCCCGCGTCGCGACCCGCGACTTTCCGGCCCGCGTCGCGACCCGCGACCTTCCGGCCCGGCGCGCCGGCCGCGGGGCGCGGTCTGCGGGGAGAATGGCGGGATGCGCCTGGTGATCACGGCCGACACCCACGTGCCGAAGCGGGCCAGAGACCTGCCGGAGCCGCTCTGGGCGGCGGTCGACGCCGCCGACGTCGTGCTGCACGCGGGGGACTGGGTCGACGAGGCGCTGCTGGACGCCCTGGCCGCCCGGGCCCGCCGCCTCGTGGGGGTGTACGGCAACAACGACGGGCCGGCGCTGCGCGCCCGGCTACCGGAGGTCGCCCGCGTGGAACTCGACGGGCTGCGGGTCGCCGTCGTGCACGAGACCGGCCCGAAGGCCGGGCGGGAGGGTCGCTGCGCGGCCCGCTTCCCCGACGCCGACGTGCTGGTCTTCGGCCACTCGCACATCCCCTGGGACACCGTCGCCCCGGGCGGCCTGCGGCTGCTCAACCCGGGCTCGCCCACCGATCGCCGGGCCCAGCCGCATGCCACGTACCTGACGGCGCGGGTGGCGGCGGGGCGGCTCGACGAGGTCGAGCTGCACCGCCTGCCGCCGCGCCGCCCGACCGGTCACTGACCGCGGCCGGTCTCCTCCTGGAGCTGGTCGATCCGCTTCGAGGCCTCCGCCTTGGTCAGGCCCTCCGGCGGCTCCTCGCCGGCCTCCCGGGCCAGGGTCGCCAGGTAGGACTCCTGGGCGGCGGTCGGCGGCTCCTCGCCGGTGACCCACTCGTCCGGGTCCTTGATGGCGCCCTGCGGGTTGGCCTGGCTGCTGGTGCGGTCCGTCATGGTCTCCACCTTCCTTCGAACAGACGTGCCAATACCCCGTGCGGCACCGATCCATGCGCCTCTCCGGCGCGTCGTGCGCGCCGCGCGTCTGCGCCGTCCGGGCGACGCGCACGCGCATACGATCACCGGGTGAGTGCGCAGGAGCGGGCGGGTGTGGTGGTGGCCGGCGCGGGCATCGCCGGGGTGGCGTGCGCGACGGAGCTGGTCCGCGCCGGCATCTCGGTGGAGATCCGGGAGCGCGCCCGGGTGCCCGGCGGCCGGATGGCCAGCCGCCGCTTCGACGGCCGGCCGGCCGACACCGGCGCCGCGTACTTCACGGTCAGCGATCCCGACTTCGCCGAGGTCGCCGAGGGGTGGCGGTCGGCCGGCCTGGCCCGCGAGTGGACCGACACCTTCGTCGCGTACGGCGCCGACGGCCGGCGCGAGGCGCCCGGCCCGATGCGCTGGGCGGCGCCCCGGGGACTGCGGTCGCTGGTGGAGCACCTGGCCCGGGAGTTGCCGGTGACCGTGGACCGGCTCGTGCTCGGCGTCGAGCCGGGGCCGGTGGTGGACGGGCGCCCCTGTGAGGCGGTCGTGCTCGCCATGCCGGGGCCGCAGGCGGCCCTGCTGCTCGACCCGGCCCTGGCCGCCGCCACCCGGGCCACGCAGGCCCAACGCTGGACGCCGTCCCTGGCCGGGGTGCTGCGTTTCCCGGCCCGCCGGTGGGTCACCTTCCGGGGCGCGTTCGTCAACGACCATCCGCTGCTGAACCTCGTCTGCGACGACGGCGACCGCCGCGGCGACGGCGCGCCGGTGCTGGTCGCCCACACCACGCCCGAGTTCGCCGCCGGCCACCTCGCCCAGCCCACCGGCGCCGGTCCGGCGATCGAGGAGGCCGTCCGGGACCTGCTGGGGCTGCCCGAGCCGGCGGAACACGTGCACGTGCACCGCTGGACCTACGCGAAGCCGACCGCCGGCCCGGACGGGACGTACCACCTCGACGCCGACGGCGTCGGGCTGGCCGGCGACGCCTTCGGCAAGCCCCGGGTGCAGAGCGCCTGGCGCTCCGGCCGCGACCTCGGCCGTGCCCTCGTCGCCCGCCTCGGCGAGGGATGAGGAAGGGCGCCGCGGGCCGGGCGGTCAGCCTGCCGCGGTGACCGGCTCGCCGGCGCGGCGGCGTTCGGACGGGTCGGAGGTGCGTTCCCCCGCCCGGTCCAGCAACTGCATGACCGGGGTCGCCGCGATGCCGTGCACCACCACCGAGACGATCACCACGAGGCCGACGGTCGCCCAGATCAGGTCCGCCTGCGGAAAGTCGGTCTTCGCGGTCGCGTACGCGACGTAGAAGAACGAGCCGACGCCCCGGATGCCGAACAGGGCGATCACCCAGTGCTCGGCCGGCCGCCCGGGCGCCCCCCGCAGCGACAGCCAGCCGACCAGTGGGCGGACCACGAAGACCAGCGCCAGTCCGACCGCGGCGGCCGGCCAGGTCAGCGGCCCCAGCAGGCCGCCCACCACGGCGCCGCCGAAGAGCAGCAGCAACAGTACGGTGAGCAGCCGCTCGACCTGCTCGGCGAAGCCGTGCAGCACGGAGTGGAACTCGTGGGTGCGCTCGGCGGCCCGGATCGCCCGCGCGGCCACGAAGACCGCCAGGAAGCCGTACCCGCTGACGAGTTCCACCAGCCCGTACGCCAGGAAGGTCGCGGCCAGCGCGAGGAAGCCCTCGGAGTGCCGGGCCAGCCGCAGCTTGTCCGGGGCCCGGAAGAAGAGCTTGCCGAGCAGCCAGCCGATCGCCCACCCGCCCGCCACCCCGGCCGCGACCTTCCAGAGCACGTCCACGCCGAGCCAGCGGCCCAGCCAGTCGCCGGGGGCCAGGCTGGTGGTGGCGATGGCGATGGCCGCGTACACGAAGGGGAAGGCCAGCCCGTCGTTCAGCCCGGCCTCGGAGGTGAGGGCGAAGCGGACCTCGTCCTCGGAGTCCTCGACGTCGGTGGGCTCGCCGACCTGCACGTCGGCGGCGAGCACCGGATCGGTCGGGGCGAGGGCCGCCCCCAGCAGCAGCGCGGCGGCCGGCACCAACCCGGCCCACCACCACCCGAGCAGCGCCACCGCCACGATGCACAGCGGCATGGCGATGGCCAGCAGCCGCCAGGTCGACGACCAACGGGCCCAGCTCAACGGCCGGTCGATCTTCAGCCCGGCGCCCATCAGCGCGACGATGACACCGATCTCGGTGAGGTGGGTGGCGACCTCCGGATACGCGAGCGGATCAGGGTTCGGCAGCCCGACGGGGAGGAGGAAGACCAGCATCCCCAGCCCCAGGAAGGCGATCGGCATGGACAGCGGCCGGCGTTCGAGCACCCGGGGCAGGATCCCCGCCAGCAGCGCGCCCAGACCGACCACCGCGAACGCCACGTCCATCGGCTCCACGACCCCACCTCTCCGCCTCGCCCACGGCGTGCGGGCAGGTGGTGCAAGTCCTTGCCCCCGGAAGACTTCTCGTATTCCTGTCCCGGGCGACGGAACCGGCGCGGGTCACCTCACCCCGGTGGTGACCGGCGAGTCGTCGAGGGTGGCGAGCAGCGCGGCGGGGTCCTCGTAGACGGCCACCGCGCCGGCCCCGGCCAGCTCGCCCCGGCTGGTGCCGCCGCAGGTCAGACCGACGCAGGGGATGTCCAGCTCGCCGGCGGCGGCGACGTCCCACACCGAGTCGCCGACGAAGACCACGCGTTCGGCGGCGAGCCCGGACTGCTCCAGCGCGGCGATCAGGATGTCCGGCGCCGGCTTGCTCTCCCGCGCGTCCGCCGAGCAGGTGACGGTGTGGATGACGTCGTCGGCGGCCAGCGCCCGGCGCAGCGCGGCCACCTCGTGCTCGGCGGCGGAGGTGGCCAGCACCACCCGCAGCCCCCGCTCCGCGCAGGCCCGCAGCAGGTCGGCGGCGCGGGGCAGCGGAACCAGCCGCTCCCAGTACTCGGCGAAGAGGGTGTCGTGGGCGTCGCGCAGCTGCTGGTCGGCGCTCCGGTCGCGCTCCGGGCCGAGCAGGTGGTCGAGCAGCTTGTCCGAGCCCATCCCGATGGCGCGGTGGATCGTCGCCATGGGCACGGGCCGGTCGGTCTGGCGCAGCGCCTCCCACCAGCTCACGGTGTGCAGGTAGGTGGTGTCGACCAGGGTGCCGTCCACGTCGAAGAGGACACCGGCGGGCTTGTCTGTGGGCATGTCGTCCTCCTACCCCGTCCCGCCCGGGCTGACGCTCCCGCTCACCCCTGCGGAATCAGGATCTCGAACCAGACCGTCGAGCCGCGTACGGTCGGGTCCGTTCCCCAGGCGTCGCTCAGCTCCTCGATCAGCCCGAGCCCCCGACCCCGGCTGCTGAGCGTGTCGGTCTGCGCGCGGGTCACCGTGCCCCGGGTGCCCGAGTCGGCCACCGACACCAGCAGCCGCTCCGGGCTGAGGTCGATCTCCACCCGGGCGGCGGTGCCGGCGTGCAGCAGGGCGTTGGTGGTCAGCTCGCTGGTGCAGAGCACCGCCGCGCCTATGATCGACTCGGGCACCTGCCACTCCGTGAGCTGCGCGGTCATCCAGTGCCGCACCCGGCTCGGCGCGGTCGGCTCGGCCGGCACCTCCATGCCCGTCGACCGGGACGGGCGCAGCGCGTGCTCCACCGCCAGCACCGCGACGTCGTCCTCGGTGGCGCCGGGCACCGCCGCGGTGGCCACCGCGCACAACGCGCGGGGATCGCCGCTGCCCGCGCCGGCCACGGCGGCGGCCAGGGCGTCCAGGCCGGTCGTCAGGTCCTGCCAGCGCCGCTCCACCACACCGTCGCTGAACAGCAGCAGCGTCTCGCCCGGGGCGAAGGGCACCGTGACGGTGCGCGGCCGGCAGCCCAGCCCCAGCGGGGCGCCCGCGGGCACGTCGAGGTACTCGGCGACCGGGTCGCCGCCGGGGGCGCACCGGCGGATCAGCGGGGCGGGGTGACCGGCGCTGGCCAGGGTGAGCCGCTGCCGGTCGGCGTCGACGACCCCGAAGACCACCGTCACGAACAGCTCGTGCGTGTCGCCCTCGGCGCCCAGGCTGGTGACCAACCGGTCGAGCCCGGCCAGCACGGCGTCGGGACGGGGGTCCGTCAGCGCCAGCGCCCGCAGCGCCGCGCGGACCTGGCCCATCCGGGCCGCGGCCTGCACGTCGTGGCCGGCGACGTCGCCGAGCACGATCCCCAGGCCGCCGTCGGGCAGCAGGAAGGCGTCGTAGAAGTCCCCGCCGGCGGCGTTGCCGTCGACGCCCGGGTCGTAGCGGGCGGCGATCCGCATCCGGGGCAGGTCGGGCAGGTGCTCCGGCAGCATGCTGCGTTGCAGCAGCTGGGCCGTGCCGTGCTGGGTCTCGAACCGGCGGGCCCGCTCGGCGGCCTGGCCGACCAGCTCGGCCGAGGCGGCCAGCAGCGCGCGCCGGGCGGCCGACCAGACGTGCGGGACCTGGTAGCCGACCGTGAGCCCGCCGCGCACCACCGAGGCCCGCAGCGGCACCGCCGCGAGCGAGCGGACCTTCTGGTCGTGCCGGTCCACCGCGATCTCCCGCAGCGGCTGGCCGTCGTCGACGAAGTGCGGCACGCCGCTGCGGGCGACGGTCACCACCGGCCCCAGCCCGTCCGGCGGGACGCGCCGCCACAGCGGGGGGAGGCGCTCGTCGGCCTCGTCCATCAGCTCGCCGCGGATGCGCCGGACCATCCGCCAGCCGCCGCCGCCCTCGTCGACGGCGAACGAGACCCGGTCGGCGTCGAACGCCGTGATCGTGTAGCGCAGCGCGACCCGGGCCACGTCGTCCAGGGTGAGGGTGCCGGCGAGCGCCGCGGCGAAGTCGCTGAGGCTCTGCAACTGCTGCGTGACCTGGGCGGTCTCCGCGATCACGGTCAGCACGCCGACGATCTGCCCGGAACCGTTCCGCACGGGGGAGTAGCCGCGGGTGAAGACCCCCTGCTCGACGATGCCGGAGCGTCGGTGCAGGGCGACGGGGGCCTCCATCTCCAGGAACGGCTCGCCCGTGCGGTAGGTGCGCCGGAGGACGTCGCCGACGCCGGGCAGCGGCCAGGACTCCGCGAACACCTCGGCCGCCGGCCGGCCCACCGCGTCGGGGTGCCGGTCGCCGATCAGCTCCGCGTACGCGTCGTTGTAGACGAGCAGGTGCTCGTCGCCCAGGGTGAGAGCCATCGGCACGGGCGAGGCGAGGAGCAACTCGGTGGCGCCCCGGACCGCCGGATCCCACGTCGCCCAGGGGCCGAGCGGGGTGCCACCCCAGTCGTGGCGGGGGACGACGGCCGCCATGCCCGACGCGGAGGGCGTTCCCGAGACCGGGGCTGGTGGGTTCGGGACCCGTCCGACCGTTCCTGGCATGACCGCAGCCTAGCGGGAGGCCCCGTCGCCTGTTTCCGATCATGCCCCGCCCGTCGTGAGGGCCGAACGGTTCGGGCAGGTCAGGACTGTTCTGAGGTGACATGTCGGAAAAAGTTCGGGGACTCCGACGGCGTGCCGCGTCGGTGACCGGGTAAGCGCGCGGCGCAGTCCATGCGACAGGAGGGACATCATGCCGGAAAGCCTCGCGGTCAGGCAGGTCGACATCGGCGACGCCGTGGCCGACATGTGGAGGTCGGTGCTGCTGTTCATACCGCGGGCCATCGCGTTCATCGCGATCCTCGTGGTCGGATGGCTCATCGCCAGAGCCGTGCTCAAGATCGTCGACGCGGCGCTGGAACGGGTCGGCTTCGACAGGGCGGTGGAACGGGGCGGCATCAAGCGCGCGCTGGAACGCACCAAGTACGACGCCAGCGACATCCTGGCGAAGCTGGCGTACTACGCCGTACTGCTGTTCACCCTGCAGTTCGCCTTCGGGGTGTGGGGACCCAACGCGATCAGTGACCTGATCAGCGGCGTGGTCGCCTGGCTGCCACGCGCCTTCGTGGCGATCGTCATCGTCGTCGTGGCCGCCGCGATCGCCAACGCCGTACGGGATCTGGTCACCGGGGCGCTGGGCGGGCTCGCGTACGGCAAGATCCTCGCCGACCTGGTGGCGGTCTTCATCCTCGCGCTGGGTGTGATCGCCGCGCTGAACCAGGTGGGCATCGCCACCACGGTGACGACGCCGGTGCTGATCGCGGTGCTCGCCACCGTGGCCGGCATCCTGATCATCGGTGTCGGCGGTGGCCTGGTGAGGCCGATGCAGAACCGCTGGGAAGGCTGGCTGAACCGGATGGCCGAGGAGTCGCGGGCGGTGCAGGAGCACCGCCGGGCCCGGGACGCCGGCCAGAGCGACGTCGGCCGGCAGATGGCCGACCGGACGGCGGCCGAGCGCACCGAGGTCATGCCCCGCGGGCAGGGGGCCACGACGGCCGGCGGGCGCGGCACCTACCAGTCGGGCAACGTGGGCGACGAGACCCAGCAGTTCCGCCGTTGACCGGGCCGTGAGCCAGGACGGGAGGGGTGTCCGCGCACGTACGGGCGCCCCTCCGGCGTGTCCGGCGGAGGTTCGGGCCCCGCGCGCCGGGCTTCGGCGTGTGGGGGTGCACCCGGCGGAACCGCCGGTCAGACCGGCGGGAGCGGGGCGGTCGCCGGGGCCCCGAGCGAGCGGGTCAGCGCGCAGACCGCGAGCAGCCGGGTGAGCAGCCAGTCCGGCGCGGACCAGTCCACCGGCGCCGCCGGCGGCTGCCAGCCGTGCTCCAGCGCGGCGGCGCGGACGCCCTCCGCGTAGCCGGCGAGCGCGGCGGCGCTCAGCGGCCGGCGGTCGCCGTCCAGGCTCTCCCGCACCGCCGCGGCGTGCTGGTCGACCAGGGCGAGCAGGCCCGGCCGCGCGGCGGCGGCGGCCAGCCCCTCGGCGCCGACGGAGGCGGACAGGAGGGCGAGGGTGGCTCGCGCCGAGCTGGCGGCGGAACGGGCCTCGACCCGGGTGAACGGCACACGCATGGTGACCGAGGCTATCCGGCCGATCCCGGGGCCGACCTCGGCCACTCGGCGGGTTTTTGACCCTCCCCCGAACGGTCAGCGGGCGGCGCGGGGATTGACCCGACGCGGACGGGGCAGGAAGGAGAACCGCCCGGACGGGCACAGCCGACATCTGGAGGAACGGATGGGACGACACGGGGACGGGCCGGACGAGCGGCACCGCAGGCCAGCCGGGGTCAGCGACGAGACGGTGGCGGCGCTCGGCAAGCTCAGCGAGGCGCTGGAGTGCGTCGAGCGGGTGCGCGGCCACCTCTACTCGCTGCACCAGTTGGTGGGGCACGCCGACCTGATGCTCGACGACGCCGTGGAGATGTTCCGCGCCGCCGGGCACGACGGGATCGCCGACCGCATCGACACCGACCTGCTGGGCCGCAACGTCATCGCCGGACGGTGGACGTTCCAGATCGTCGAGGACTTCGACGACGGCTACTACGCCCTCTTCCGCGACCTCGACCGGGCGGCCCGGGAGGAGCTGGTCGGCGGGCGCCGGCACCTCTACGAGGCGGAGATGAAGGAGCGGCGGCGCAGCCGGGGCCGCCCCGGACACGAGGCGCGCCCCGACGCCGAGGGCTAGGTGCCCCGCACCCCGTGGGGCGCCGGGCGGCGAGGGGCGGCGCCGGCTGCCGCGTCAGTCCGTCGAGCGGGCGTCCGCCGGGCGGCGCCGGGCCGCGTCGTCGGCGATGATCACGGTCGCCACCATCAGCGCGACGCAGAGGCTGAACAACCAGGAGTCGTCCGAGACCAGCTTGGCGGAAAGGGGAGCCTGGAGCGCGGCGAGGAGGAAGCCGAGCCATGCCAGGCGGCGCTGACGCGTGGAGAGGATGCCGGAGCCCTGATGCATCCCGAAAGTCTTGCGCGCGACCCGGGGCTTGCCGTCAGCCGAACGGCCGATTCTGGATGAGCTGTCCGTTTCCCTGCCCGTCCGGACCGTAATCTTCGTCCCACCGGGGGAGGCCGGGTGGCGCCGCCGTCGACGGGGGGCAGGATGGTCCTCCGTGTCCACCGCCCCGCCCCGCGCCTCGCTGCTCCTGCTGGCCTACCTCGCCTTCGTCAGTCTCGGCCTGCCCGACGGCCTGATCGGGGTGGGCTGGCCCTCGATCCGGGCCGACTTCGGCGTGCCCACCGAGGCCGTCGGCCTCGTGCTCACCGCGGGCACCGCCGGCTACCTGACCTCCAGCGTGCTGGCCGGCTTCACCCTGGCCCGGCTCGGCGTCGGCTGGCTGCTCGCCGGCAGCACGCTGTTGGCCAGCCTCGCGCTCACCGGCTACGCGCTGAGCCCCGGGCTCGCCCTGATGGTGGGCTGCGCGCTGGTGCTCGGCCTGGGCTCCGGGGCGATCGACTCCGGCCTGAACGCGTACGCGGCGGGCGCCTTCGGCCCCCGGCACATGAACTGGATGCACGCGTTCTTCGGCCTCGGCGTGGCGCTCGGGCCGCTGATCATGACCGGTGCGCTCAGTGCCGGGCTCTCCTGGCGCTGGGGCTACGGCCTGGTGGCGGGGGCCCAGCTCGCGCTGGCCGCCGCGTTCGCGCTGACCGTCCGCGCGTGGCGGGACCGCGCCCCGGTCCGCGCGCCCGCCGGGTCCGCGCAGGATGCGGCCACCGTCGCCCCGCCGACCGCTGTGCCGGTACGCGAGACGCTCCGTCTGCCGGCGGTCTGGCTCGGCGCGTCGGCCTTCGTCGTCTACGTGGCCATCGAGGTGGCCGCCGGGCTCTGGGCGTTCCTGCTGCTGACCGAGGGACGCGGTCTCGGCGCGGCCGTCGCCGGCGTCTGCGTCTCGGGCTACTGGGGGAGCCTGTTCGTCGGGCGCGTCGTGCAGGGTGTCGTCGCCGAGCGGCTGAGCGCTGCCGCGGTGCTGCGCGGCAGCCTCGTGGCGATGGCGGCCGGCGCCGTCCTGATCGCGCTGCCCGCGCCGGCCTGGGTGGCCGTGGCCGGGCTGTTCGTCGTCGGCTTCGCCGCCGCCCCGGTCTTCCCGCTGCTCACCCTCACCACCGCCGACCGGGTCGGCGCGGCGCACGCGGACCGGACCATCGGGCTCCAGATCGGCGCGGCCGGGCTGGGCGCCGCGCTGGTGCCGGCCGGGATCGGGGTACTGCTCGGCAACACCTCGGTCGAGCTGCTCGGGCCGGCGCTGGTCGTGCTCGCGCTGGGCCTGATCGCCCTGCACGCCGCCACCACCCGCCGGCCGGCCTCGACGCCCGGCTGAACGGCGCGGCTCACATCGAGTCGGGCCCGGTCCGGCCGGTCGTGGAGGGCCGGTACGCGCGGTCGGGGTCGGTCGGCTCCCGGCCCGTCCCGGCGGCCTGCCCGCCCCGGTCGGCGGCCTCGGGGCCGTGCCCGAAGGCCGCCTCCTCGCCGGCGTCGTTCGCCGTCACGTCGTCGGCCTGGCCGTCCAGGGTCGAACGCGCGACGGCCCGGTCCAGTTCCCGCAGTGGAGTCCGTTCCTCGTCCCGCCACACCTTGTCGTCGTCCGTCATACCCCTCGCGGTACCCCGGCCCGGTGCCGGCAAACGACGATGGCCGCCGGGGAAGCCGGCGGCCATCGGAGGTTCACACCCGGGGGGTGGGAGATCAGGGCTGCGGACGGTCGACCTTGCCGCGCCAGGCGCCGGTCTCCTGACCGCGCCGCTCGATGAACTGCTTGAACCGCTCCAGGTCGCCCTTCGCGCGCCGGTCGACGATGCCGAGCTTGTCGCCGGCCTGCTCGACCACGCCGTGCGGCTCGAACTCGAGCTGGAGCATGACCCGGGTGGTGTTCTCGTCCAGCCGGTGGAAGGTCACCACGCCGGCCTGGTGGGTGCCGCCCGTCGAGCGCCAGGCGACCCGCTCGTCCGGAAGCTGCTCGGTGATCTCGGCGTCGAACTCCCGCTTCACCCCGGCGATCTCCACCGTCCAGTGGGTCATCGTATCCGTCAGCTGCCGGACCTCCTGCACCCCCTCCATGAACTGGGGGAAGTCCTCGAACTGGGTCCACTGGTCGTACGCGGTGCGCACCGGGACGGAGACGTCCACGTGTTCGGTAACGCCACTCATCAGGCATCCTCCTTCGTCCGCCGGTGACGGGCCGGATCGTGCGGGGATCCGGTCACCAACGGGTCGTCTCGTTCTTGTGGCCGAGCGCCGCCCACACCTCGGAGATCGTCTGGTAGCGGGTGCCCTCGGGCAGCCGCTCCAGTTCGGCGACGATGTCCGCCGGCGCCTCGTTGTCGCGCGCGTTGGCGATCAGCGTCTCCCGGTCACCGGGCAGGGCGGCCATCGTGATGAACCTGCCGAGCCGGCTGCGTCGCTCGACGTCCTCGGAGCTCATCCCCTTGGGCGCGCCCGTACGCAGTTCGCCGGCCGGGGCCGTGGTCGGCTCCGGCTGGTCCTCACCCGCCGGTTCCGGCACACGGGACTCGTCGACCCGCGAGCCGCCGGTCCCCGGCCCCTGCACGAGGCCGCTGACCTCCCGGCTCATCTGCTCGTCGACCCTCGGTCCGTGCTTGCTGCTGCCACGTTCCATGCCTTCTGCGCTACCCGGTGGCACCGGCGGTAAACGGGCGGGCCGGCGGCGCGGTCGGTAAACCCGCGCGCCTCAGGTGGCGGCGGGCGTCTTCGGGGGCAGGACCGGCTCCTCGGCGTCCGGCTCGCCGGCCTGGAGCACCCGGCCGCGCTGGAGTTCCGCGTTGATCTGCACGCCGAGCATCAGCGCCGAGTTGGACAGGTAGAGCCAGACCAGGAACGCGATCACCGCCCCGAGGCTGCCGTAGGTGGCGTCGTACGAGCCGAAGTTGGCCACGTAGAGGCCGAAGCCGAAGGAGGCGAGTCCCCAGGCGAGCAGGGCGACCGCGCCGCCCGGGGTGAGCCAGCGGAACCGGGGCTGCCGGACGTTCGGCGCGATCCAGAACAGCAGGCTCAGCAGCACCATCATGACCAGCGCGAGAACCGGCCACTTGGCGACGCTCCACGCCGTACGCGCCAGCCCGCCGGCGTTGATCAGGTCGCCGACCGCGTCGGTGACCGGCCCGCTGACGATCAGCCCGGCGGCGACGACCGCCAGCAGCACCAGCGAGATCGCCGCCAGGCCGATCTGCATCGGCCGCAGCTTCCAGACCGGCCGCCCCTCCTCGACCCCGTAGACGGCGTTGGAGGCGCGGGTGAACGCCCCGATGAAGCCGGAGGCCGACCAGAGCGCACCGAGCAGACCGAAGCTGAGCAGCACGCTGGCCGAGTCGTTCTGGTCCACCACGCCCCGCACGACGCCGACGAAGCCCTCGTTGGCCACCACCGAGCCGGCGCCCATGTCCCGGGCCAGGTCCAACACGGTGTCGACGGTCTGCTCGCCGTTGGACACCAGCCCGACCAGGGCGACCACCACGATCGTGGAGGGGAAGAGCGCGAGCACCCCGTAGTAGGTCAGCGCCGCGGCCCAGTCCGCGCAGTTGTCCTTGACAAAGTTGCGCACGCTGCGCACCAGCACCCCGCGCCACGTCCGCCAGCTCAGCTGGCGTACCCGGCGGGGGAGCCGCAGTCGCCGCTCCCCGCTGAGTGCCGCGCCGGGTTCCGTCGTCGTCATGGCCCGCTCCCTGTGCCCCGCCGGCCGCCGGACGACCAGATGCATCCGGCTTCGCCTGGCCCCGCCGGTACCCCTGGCCGGAAATCGACAAACCCGACCTCCGGTTTGCCGACCGGAGGCGGGGGAACGGTCAAGGGGAACCCATCGACGCGGAGGAGGACGAGATGCCCGGGCGCGAGGTACTGCCCAGCACGCTGCGACGCTCCCCGAAGAAGGCGCAGCGCACCTGGGAGAAGACGCACGACTCGGCCGTGGAGACGTACGGCGAGGGGGAACGGGCGCACCGCACCGCCTTCGCCGCCGTGAAGCACGAGTTCGAGAAGGTGGGCGACCACTGGGAGCCCAAGGGCCGCAAGGGCCCGAGCGACCGCCAGGCGGCCGGTGGCGGACCGGAGCGCCGGGCGCCCACCGCCGCCGGGGTGGACGCCAACGCCACCAAGGACCACCTGATGAAGGTGGCCCGCAAGCTGGACGTGCCCGGCCGGTCGAGCATGACCAAGCCCGAACTGGTCAAGGCCATCGAGAAGGCGAACAACCGCCAGACCGCCAAGGCCCGCGGCCGCTGAGGCCGTCATCGGGTACGCCACGCAGAGGCTGTCCGCGCGCGGACAGCCTCTGCGCGTGCGTCACCAGTGGCCGCCGCCGGGCGCCTCGATGTGCACCGCCTTCGTCGCGGTGAACTCGTCCAGCAGTTCCGGGCCGTAGCCGTAGCCGTGTCCGCTGCCCCGGCGCGGGTGCGCGGCACCGCCCGGCGCCCCGCCGAACACCGCGTTGACCTTCACGGTGCCCACCGGCAGCTCCCGCCAGGCGCGCTGGGCGTGGCTCATCGATCCGGTCAGCACGGTCGCGGCCAGCCCGTACGGGGAGTCGGCGGCGCACCGCAGCGCCTCGGAGAACGAGTCGACGGCGACGATCGCGGCGACCGGCCCGAACGTCTCCTCGCGTACCACCGTCATGTCGTGCCGGCAGTCGGTCAGCACGGTCGCCGGGTAGAACGCCCCCGGCCCGTCGGGCAGCGTGCCGCCGGCGCGGATCCGCGCGCCCTCCGCGACCGCCGCGGTCACCTGCCCGTGCACGTGGTCGCGGTGCCGCCGGTCCACCAGCGGCCCCAGTTCGGTGCGCGGGTCGCCGCCCGGGCCCACCCGCAGCTGCGCGGCCCGCTCCACCAACGCCTGCGTGAAGTCCTCCGCGACGTCGCGGTGCGCGTAGATCCGCTCCACCGCGACGCAGATCTGCCCCGCGTTGGCGAACGCGCCGAGGGCCGCCTGCCCGGCCGCCCACACCGGGTCGACGTCGCCGTCCACGACGAGCGGGTCGCTGCCGCCGTTCTCCAGCAGCAGCTTCGCCCCGGTCCGCGCCGCGGCGGCCGCGATGGCCCGCCCGGTGGCGGTGGAGCCGACGTGGGCGACGACGTCCACCTCCTGCGAGGCCAGCGCGGCGCCGACCTCCGGGCCCCCGGTCAGCAGCGACAGCACCCCGGGCGGCAGCGCGGAGTCGAGCGCCTTCGCCAGCAGCCAGCCGGTCGCCGGGGCGCGCTCGCTCGGCTTGTGCAGCACCACGTTGCCGGTGACCAGGGCCGCGCCGAGCAGGCCGCAGGAGACCGCCACCGGGTCGTTCCACGGGGTGATCGCGGCGACCACCCCGCGCGGCTGCGGCGTCATGAAGTCGAGGGCGTGGGTGCCGCCGTGCAGGGTGCGCCCGCCGCGCACCGGGGCCAGCTCCGCGTACTGTCGCAGCGTGCCGATCCCCGCCTCCACGCCGCCCCTGGCGTCCGACAGGGGCTTGCCCATCTCGGCCGTCGTCGCGCGGGCCAGGTCGTCGGCCGCCGCCGCCACGGCGTCCGCCGCCCGGTGCAGGGCCGCCGCCCGTTCCGCGGGGGCGGTCGCCGCCCACTCCGCCGCGACGCCGCGCGTCGCCTCCACCGCCTTGCCGACCTCGTCGGCCGTCGCCACCGGCGCCGAGGTGACCGGGGAGCCGTCGGCCGGATCGTGTACGACCAGCTCGCCACCCTCGCCGCCCGCGCCCCACACTCCGCCTATGAGCTGCGCAACCGTGTACATGGCAGTGCATGCCCCGGCCCCGGCGCGACAAACGCGTTTCGCCCGGTTGTCGGCCGGGTAGGCGGATCGGATGAGTTCCCCCGGCGCGGAGAGCGCGGACGCCGTCGTCGTCGGAGCCGGCCACAACGGCCTGGTGGCCGCCAACCTGCTGGCCGACGCCGGCTGGGACGTGCTGGTGCTGGAGGCCACGGCCACCCCGGGCGGGGCGGTGCGGTCCGCCGAGGTGACCGCCCCCGGCTACCTGAGCGACCTCTACAGCTCCTTCTACCCCCTCGGCTACGCCTCCCCGGTGCTGCGCGGGCTGGGGCTCGACCGTTACGGGCTGCGCTGGCGGCACTCCCCGGACGTGCTGGCCCACCTGCTGCCCGACGGACGGGCGGCGGTGCTCAACCGCGATCCGGAGGCCACCGCGGCCTCGCTGGAGGCGTTCGCGCCGGGCGACGGCAAGCGCTGGCTGCACGCGTACGACGACTGGCGCCAGGTGGCCGAGCCGATGCTGGAGACCATCACCACGCCGTTCCCGCCGGTGCGCGGGGGCCTGACCCTGCTGCGCCGGCTGCGGGTGTCGGGGGCGTTGCGGCTGGCCCGGCGCCTGGTGGTGCCGGTACGCAAGCTCGGCGACGAACTCTTCGAGGGCGAGGGAGGCCCGGCGTTGCTGGCCGGCTGCGCCCTGCACACCGACCTGTCGCCCGAGGAGGCCGGTTCGGGCGTGTACGGCTGGCTGCTCGCCATGCTCGGCCAGCAGGTCGGCTGGCCGGTGCCCGACGGCGGCGCACAGAAGATCACCGACGCGCTGGTGGCCCGGCTGACCGAGCGCGGCGGCCGGATCCTCTACGGCGCACACGTCGACCGGGTGCTGACCGCGCGCGGCCGGGCGATGGGCGTGCGTACCGTCGGCGGCTCCCTCTGGCGGGCACGCCGGGCGGTGCTCGCCGACGTCCCCGCGCCCGCCCTCTACCTGGACCTGGTCGGCGCGGCGGCGCTGCCGCCCCGGCTGGTGGAGGACCTGGCGCACTTCCGTTGGGACGGCTCGACGCTCAAGGTGGACTGGGCGCTGTCGGCCCCCGTGCCGTGGACCAACCGGGCGGTCGCCACCGCCGGTACGGTGCACCTGGGCGCGGACCTGAACGGGCTGACCAGCTACGCCGCCGCGTTGGCCCGTCAGGAGGTACCGAGCGACCCGTTCCTGCTGCTGGGCCAGATGTCGGTGGCCGACCCCAGCCACTCGCCGCCGGGCACCGAGTCGCTCTGGTCGTACACCCACCTGCCGTTCCGCCGGCAGTGGCGGGCCGAGGAGATCGCCGCGCACGTCGAGCGGATGGAGAAGGTGCTGGAGGAGGCCGCGCCGGGCTTCCGCAGCCTGATCGTGGGACGGCACGTGGCCGGGCCGGCCGACCTGGAGGCGGGCGACCCGAGCCTGGTCGGCGGCGCGCTCGGCGGCGGCACCGCTGCCGCGTACCAGCAGCTGTTCCTGCGCCCGATCCCCGGCCTGGGCCGCGCGGACACCCCGGTGGACCGGCTGTTCCTGGCCAGCGCGTCGGCGCACCCGGGCGGCGGGGTGCACGGCGCCCCCGGCGCGAACGCCGCCCGCGCCGCCCTGGCCCGCGACCGCGCCCTCACCGGCCCGCTGTACGCGGCCGGGATCGACGCCGCGCACCGCGCCGTCTACCGCTGACACCGCCGGCGGCGTGCCGGTCCTCGCCCGCTGCCCGACCGGCGTCCCCGGTCCCCGGTCCCCGGTCCCCTGCCTCCGGTCGCCGGCGCCAAGCCGGCCCCGGTCCCTGGCCTCCGGCCGCCGGCGCCAAGCTGGCCCCGGTCGCCGACGTCACCCCGGCCTTGGCCGAAGCCCGCAGGAGGGCTGACCGGCGCGCCCGCCCGTGGGCCGCCGGCGTCATGGACACAATGGCTACTCAGCGTGAGTCTTCTGCGAGCGGGAAGGATCCCTTGCCTCGCCCTTTGCTCTGCAGCCATATACGCAACGGTAGCTATGGGTAACCGTTGGCTAACTTGGGGGCCATGCGACCCCTTGGAAAAACCCAGGTAGGAAAGCTGGTGCGTGCGTGGCTGCAAAGCAAAGGGCCGACGGGGCAGTTCGGACTCGGGCGCGGAGGGTGACTCAGAGTCAGGTCACGTTCCGTAGTCGTGATCGGAGCGACCGGCTGGCCCCGGGAGTGGTGCACTGAGGCCGCCCGGTCAGCTGCTCCGACCAGCCGTCCAGACCAGCCGTTCTGGCCAGCTACGCGCGCCGCGGGCCCTGCCCCCGTCTGTCAGCCCCGCCTCACCGCCAGCCCCGCCCGCCTCACCGCCCGCCCCGCCCGACCCCGTCCGCCCGAACGCGGACGAGCCAGAGCAGGGCGGCAGCGGGGAGCCGACGCGTGCGGGGCAGGCAGGAAGGCGGGACGAGAAGGCGGGACGAGAAGGCGGGGCCGGGTGGGGCCCCGCCGCCGGGCGGGCTCAGCGTTCGATGTTGCGGTGCTTGCTGCGCAGCTTGAACGGCATCAGCGCGCTCTCGATCTTGGTCGCGGTGGTCATCTTGGACGCGCCGTCGCGCCGCTCCTCGAAGCGGATCGGCACCTCCAGGATGGTGTGCCCCAGCTTGGTGGCCAGGTAGTGCATCTCGACCTGGAAGCTGTAGCCGTTGGACTGCACCCGCTCCAGGCCGATGTCGCGCAGCGCGTCCGCCCGCCAGATCTTGAAGCCGGCGGTGAGGTCGCGGATCCGGACCCGCAGCAGGGTGTGCACGTAGAGGTTGGCCCAGCCGCTGAGTGCCCGCCGGTAGAGCGGCCAGTTCTCGTCCAGCTCGCCGCCCGGCACGTACCGGGAGCCGATCACCACGCCGGCCTGGGTGGAGAGCAGCGCGCCGAGCATGCCCGGCAGCGCCTCCGGCGGGTGCGACAGGTCGGCGTCCATCTGCGCCACGTACTCCGCGCCGCCGTCGAGGGCGCGCCCGATGCCGTCCACGTAGGCGCGGCCCAGGCCCTCCTTTCCGGCCCGGTGCACGACCTCGACCCGGTCGGGGTGCTCGATGGCCAGTTTGTCCGCCACCTCACCCGTGCCGTCCGGCGAGTTGTCGTCGGCGACCAGGATCTTCAGGCCCGGCAGCGGCAGGGCCAGCAGCCGCTCGACCAGCACCGGGAGGTTGCCCGCCTCGTTGTAGGTGGGAACCACGACGGTCAGGCGTGCGTCCCGCCACGGCACGGGCAACTGCACGGGTTCGATCATGTCGGACATCCTCGGTCGGCGGACAGGGCTCCCTGAGAGCGTAGCCAGTTGCCACATCCGGGTCGAAAAGGCCACCCCTACCGCCCCGTCTTCCGCCTCGACGAGGGACGAACGCGGGGTCAGCGGAGGCGACGGGCCAGCGCGGTCAGGACCACCGTCAGCCCGGCCAGGGCGACGCCGGAGACGGCCGGCTTGTGCGTACCGATCCACAGCGCCGCCGAGCGGCGGCGGGCCCGGTCGGTGAACACGCCCTCCGCGCCCCGGTCCCGTTCGTCGTCCCCGGGGCGGTCCAGGTTGTCCCGCCAGGCTGCCGGGTCGATGGGGGTCTCGGTCTGCTGGCTGTCGTAGCCGTCGCGCGCCAGCTTCCGATCGAGCAGGCCGGGCGCGAGGACGTCGCCGAGCCGGGCGCGCCAGGTCGGTCCGCCC
Source organism: Micromonospora sp. URMC 107 (assembly GCF_051386315.1). Classification (NCBI taxonomy): domain Bacteria; kingdom Bacillati; phylum Actinomycetota; class Actinomycetes; order Micromonosporales; family Micromonosporaceae; genus Micromonospora; species Micromonospora sp. URMC 107. Next base: position 23,807 of record NZ_JBPQTK010000042.1, on the reverse strand, counting down.
ACGTTCAGCTCGCGCGGCCCGTGATCGGCCGCCCAGACGATCGCCCTCGCGGCCACCTCGGGCGCGAAGATCGGCGGTACCGGCTGGGGGTGTCGGGGCAGCCGGGTGCGTACCCAGGAGAACTGCGGGGTGTTGACCGCCGGCAGCTGCACCATCGACAGCTTCACGCCGGGGCAGTCGTGCAGCAGCTCCGCCCGCAGCGAGTCGTTGAAGCCTTGGACGGCGTGCTTGCTCGCGCAGTACGCCGACTGCAACGGGATGCCGCGGTAGGCCAGCGCGGAGCCGACCTGCACGATCGCGCCCCGCCGCCGCGTCCGCATGTGGCGCAGCGCCGCGAGGGTGCCGTGCACGGTGCCGAGGTAGTTGACCTCGGTGACCCGCCGGAACTCCGCGGCCGGGATCTCCCACGCCGGGGCGAAGACCGAGACCATCGCGTTGTTCACCCACACGTCGATGCCGCCGAAGCGGTGCACCACGTCGTCGGCGGCCTGCTGCACCGCCCCGGCGTCGGCCACGTCCACCCGGTAGGTGCGCACGTCCGAGGCGCCCCGCTCCCGGCAGTCCCGCTCGGCGGCCGCCAGCCCGGCCTCGCCCCGGGCGAGCAGCGCGAGCCGGGCGCCGCGCTCCGCGTAGCGGCGGGCGATCGCCCGTCCCACGCCGGCGCTCGCCCCGGTCACCACCACGGTCTGTGTCATCCGTCCGCCTTCTGTCGGATGGCGATGTCGGCCAGCCGGGTCAGGGTCTCCTTGTTGCGCTGGTGCAGCACCAGGTCGTTGACCTTGTTGCGCACCCAGCGCAGCGGACCGGCGGCGAAGTCCTCGCCCATGCGGACCCGGGTCGCGCCCGCGCCGACCGCTTCGAGGGTGAAGACCACGACGGCCTCCCCGGCCGGCCAGAGGCCGGCGCGGATGACCAGCCGGCGCGGCGGCTCGCAGGTCAGCACCGTCGAGGAGTCGTGCAGGGAGAACGGCCACGGCCCGGCCTTGTGGTGCAGCTGGCTGCCCACCCGGGGCCAGGCGTCGTCGACGTCGCGGACGTGCACCGTGCCGACGACCCAGTCGCTGTACGTCCACCCGTCCGCCAGCACCGCCCAGACCTGCTCCGGGGAAGCTTCGATCACTTTCTCCACAATCGCCACTGCGCTCCCATACCCCGACTGCGGTCGGGGCTAACGGTGCCCGGCGCGTCGACCTCCGCGGGGGCGCGGCCCACGGTGGTTAGCTTCTCCCGGGCGCCGGGTAACGGCACCTGCGGGCCGGCGTGTCGACGCCGCCGGCGTACGGCGTGGCCAGCGCTTTCAAGAGGACGTTTACTCGCCGGGGCGCCGGGAACCCGCCGCCTGTGCGACAGGACCAGGTGGAGCCGGATCAGCGCAGGTCAGCCCGGGTTTTTGCCGGCGCTGGCGAGGGCGCGTCCGGGCCCGTCCTGTTCGACGCGGTGCTGCTGGACCGGGACGGCACGCTGATCGAGGACGTGCCGTACAACGGCGATCCCGACAAGGTGCGGCCGGTGCCGGGGGCACGGGCCGCCCTGGACCGGTTGCGGGCGGCGGGCCTGCGGCTGGCGGTGGTGACGAACCAGTCCGGCCTGGCCCGGGGGTTGTTCACCGCGGCGCAGATGCGGGCCGTGCACGCCCGGGTCGAGCAGCTGCTGGGGCCGTTCGACGCCTGGCTGGTCTGTCCGCACGACGACGGCGACGGATGCGGGTGCCGCAAGCCGGCGCCGGGGCTGGTGTACGCGGCGGCGCGGGAGCTCGGGACCGTGCCGTCGCGGTGCGTGCTGGTCGGGGACATCGGCCGGGACATGACCGCGGCGTCGGCCGCGGGCGCCTCGGGGATCCTGGTGCCCACGCCGGTGACCCGCCCGCAGGAGGTGGCCGCCGCGCCGCAGCTCGCACCCGATCTGGCGGCGGCGGTGGCGGAGATCCTGCGCCGCCAGGCGGCGGTCGACCCGGCGACCTACCGGCCCGCCGGTGGGCGGCGGGTAAGGACGGTGCTGGTGGTGCGCGCCGACTCGGCGGGGGACCTGCTCGTCACCGGGCCCGCCATCCGCGCCGTCGCCGCCGGCGCCGAGCGGGTGGTGCTGCTCTGCGGGCCCCGGGGACGCGCCGCGGCGGAACTCCTGCCCGGCGTCGACGAGATCGTCGAGCACCGGCTGCCCTGGATCGACCCCGCCCCCGACCCGGTCGAGCCCGCCGACATGCGTGGGCTCGTCGACCGGCTCGCCGCCGTGGGCGCCGACGAGGCGGTCGTCTTCACCAGCTTCCACCAGTCGCCCCTGCCCCTGGCCCTGCTGCTGCGCCTGGCCGGGGTCCGCCGCGTCAGCGCCATCAGCGACGACTACCCGGGCAGCCTGCTCGACGTCCGGCACCGCGTGCCGGCCGGCGTACCCGAACCGGAACGCGCGCTCTCGCTCGCCGCCGCCGCCGGCTTCGCCCTCGCCGACCACGACGGACCCGCCCTGCGCCTGCGCCCGGTGCCGGCGCCGCCGCCGGAGGTCGGCGCGCCGGGCTACGTGGTGCTGCACCCCGGCTCGGCGGCGCAGGCCCGGGGCTGCCCGCCGGAGCTTGCCGAGCGGATCGCCCGCGCCCTGACGGCCGCCGGCCACCGGGTGGTGGTGACCGGCGGCCCCGACGAGCGGGAGCTGACCGCGCGGGTGGCCGGCGACGTCGCCGTCGACCTGGGCGGGCGGACCTCCCTCGCCGGGCTGGCCGCGACGGTCGCCGGCGCCGGCGCGGTCGTGGTCGGCAACACCGGCCCCGCCCACCTCGCCGCCGCCCATCAGGTGCCGGTGGTCAGCCTGTTCGCCCCCACGGTCCCGTTCGGGCAGTGGGGGCCGTGGCGGGTGCCCACGGTGCGGCTCGGCGACGCGGAGGCGCCCTGCCGGGACACCCGGGCCGCGCGCTGCCCGGTGCCCGGGCACCCCTGCCTGGCCGGCGTCGAGCCCGGTCAGGTCCTCGACGGGCTGCGGCTGCTCGGGGTGGCCCCACCGGTCCGGCCGGCGCCGCCCGTCGCCGGCCGGGGGAGCGGCGTGCCGGCGGTGGCGAGCACCGGCGGGAGCGGCTGATGAACCTGCTCCTGTGGCACGTGCACGGCTCCTGGACCACGTCGTTCGTGCACGGCAAGCACCGGTACCTGGTGCCCGTCACCCCGGACCGGGGCCCCTACGGCCTCGGTCGCGCCCGCACCTACCCGTGGCCCGACACGGTCGTCGAGGTGACCCCCGAGCAGTTGCGCACCGCCGACGTCGACCTGGTCGTCCTGCAACGGCCCGAGGAGATCGACCTCGCCGAGCAGTGGCTGGGCCGCCGGCCCGGCCGCGACGTCCCCGCCGTCTACGTCGAGCACAACACGCCGAAGGACGGCGACGTCCCCAACAGCCGGCACCCCATGGCCGACCGCGACGACCTGCTCGTCGCCCACGTCACCGGGTTCAACGAGCTGTTCTGGGACACCGGCGCCACCCGCACGACGGTGGTCGACCACGGCATCGTCGCTCCCGCCGTGGAGTACACGGGCGAACTCGACCGGCTCGCCGTGGTGATCAACGAGCCGGTACGCCGCTGGCGGGTCACCGGCACCGACCTGCTGCCCCGCTTCGCCGAGATCGCCCCGCTGGACGTCTTCGGCCTGAAGGTGGCCGGGCTGGCCGAGCACCTGGGCCTGCCGGCCGACCGGCTGACCAGCCACGACGACGTCCCCCAGCACCGGATGCACGCCGAGTTGGGGCGGCGGCGGGCGTACCTGCACCTGTGCCGGTGGACCTCGCTGGGGCTGAGCCTGATCGAGGCGATGTCCATCGGGATGCCGGTCGTCGCGCTGGCCGCCACCGAGGCGGCGATGGCGGTGCCACCCGGGGCGGGCGCGCTCTCCACCCGGCTCGACACCCTGCTCGACGCCGCCCGCCGGTTCATCGACGAGCCGGCGCAGGCGCGCCGGGCGGGGGCGCGGGCCCGCGTCGCCGCCCGGGACCGCTACGGCCTCGACCGTTTCCTCGCCGACTGGGACCGGCTGCTGGAGGAGGAAGTATGCGCATCGCGATGATCTCGGAGCACGCCAGCCCGCTCGCCATCCTGGGCGGCGAGGACGCCGGCGGTCAGAACACGCATGTCGCCGAGCTCTCCGCCGCCCTCGCGGCCGCCGGACACGACGTGCGGGTCTACACGCGCCGCGACGCGGTGGACCTGCCGGTCACCGTACGCAGCCCGGACGGCTACGACGTGGTGCACGTCCCGGCTGGGCCGGCCGAGCCGGTCGCCAAGGACGCCCTGCTGCCGCACATGAGGGAGTTCAGCCGCTGGCTGGTCGACCGGTGGCGGGGCGGCGACTGGATGCCCGAGGTGATCCACGCGCACTTCTGGATGAGCGGCCTCGCCGCGCTGGCCGCCGGCCGGCAGACCGGGGTGCCGGTCGTGCAGACGTACCACGCCCTGGGGGTGGTCAAGCGGCGGCACCAGGGCGTGCAGGACACCAGCCCGGCCCGCCGCATCGGCTACGAGCGGGAGCTGGGCCGGTCCGTCGACCGGGTCGTCGCCCAGTGCCGGGACGAGGTCGGCGAGCTGGTCCGGATGGGCGTGCCCCGGTCCCGGATGACGGTCGTGCCGTCCGGGGTCAACCTCGGCACGTTCGCCCCGCTGGGGCCGACCGCCGAGCGGGAGGACGACCGGCCGCGGATCCTGACCGTCGGCCGGCTGGTCGAGCGGAAGGGCTTCCAGACCGTCGTGCGGGCGATGGCGTACGTGCCCGGGGCCGAGTGCGTGGTGGTCGGCGGCCCGCCCGCCGGCCTGCTGGAGACCGACCCGTACGCCCGCCGGCTGCGCGCCCTCGCGGTCAGCTGCGGGGTGGCCGACCGGGTGAAGCTGGTCGGGGCGGTGCCCCGCGAGGAGATGGGCCGCTGGTACCGCTCGGCGGACGTCCTGGTGGCCGCCCCCTGGTACGAGCCGTTCGGGCTCACCCCGCTGGAGGCGATGGCGTGCGGCGTGCCCGTGGTGGGCACCGCCGTCGGCGGGATCAAGGACACCGTGGTCGAGGGCGTCACCGGCGACCTGGTGCCGGCCCGGGACCCGCGTGCGCTGGGCGCCGCGATCCAGCGGCTGCTCGACGACCGGATCCGCCGCTTCGCGTACGCGACGGCGGCGCGGGAGCGGGCCCGGCGGCGGTACTCCTGGGCGGCGACCGCGGAGCGGCTGGTGGAGGTCTACGGCGACGTGGCGGCGGTCCGCCGGCCCACCCGGGTGGTGGCCTGATGGCGGCGACGACGCCGCTGGACGCGCACCTGACGAACCTGGCGGCGGCGCTGGTGCCCTTCCGGCGGCACGAGCCGCTGCTGGCCCGGTGGGGGGAGACCCTGGCGCGTCGGCTGGTCGACGGCGGCCGGCTGCTGGTGGCCGGCAACGGCGGCAGCGCCGCCGAGGCCCAGCACCTCACCGCCGAACTCGTCGGGAAGCTGCGCGACGACCGCCAGCCCCTGTCCGCCATCGCGCTGCACGCGGAGACCTCCGCGATGACCGCCATCGGCAACGACTACGGCTACGACGAGGTCTTCGCCCGCCAGGTACGCGCCCACGGCCGCGACGGCGATGTCCTGCTGCTGCTGTCGACCAGCGGCACCAGCGCCAACCTGCTCGCCGCGGCCCGGGCCGGCCGCGACAGCGGGCTCACCTGCTGGGCCCTGACCGGACCCGCCCCCAACCCCCTGGCGGAGCTGTGCCACGACGTCCTCGCCGTCGGCTCGCCCGACAGCCAGGTCGTCCAGGAACTCCACCTCGTGACCAGCCACCTCCTCTGCGAGTACGTCGAGCGGGCGTTGCCGGTGGCGGCCGCCGCGCCCGTACGGACCGGGGTCGAGGTGGTGCTCGACGGCGGTGCAGGTCAGCAGGTCCAGGCGTGATGAGGGGGGAAGCGTGAGGGGACCCGTCGTGGTGGTTGGTGACACTCTGCTGGACCGGGACGTCGAGGGGGTGGTGAACCGGCTCTGCCCGGACTCGCCGGTGCCGGTGCTGGACGAGACCGCGCACGTCGACCGGCCCGGCGGCGCCGGGCTGGCCGCCGTCTTCGCCGCCGCGCAGGGCGCCGAGGTGGTGCTGGTGACCGCTTTGGCGGACGACGCGGGGGGCGCCCGGCTCAGCTCGCTGCTCACCGACGCCGGCGTGCAGGTGTATCCCCTCGGGCTGCACGGCGGCACGCCGGAGAAGGTCCGGCTGCGCGCCCGGGGCCGGGTGCTGCTGCGCCACGACCGGGGCGGGGCGGCCGGTACGCCGGGGGAACCGTCCGAGGCGGTGCTGCGGGTGATCGCCCGCGCCTCCGCCGTGCTGGTCAGCGACTACGGGCGGGGCGTCGCCCGGCAGCCCGCGCTGCGGGCGGCCCTCGCCGCCACCCGGGCGCCGGTGGTCTGGGACCCGCACCCGCGGGGACCGGCGGCCGTGCCGGGGGTGCACCTCGTGACCCCCAACGAGTCCGAGGTGCGGGAGCTGGTCACGGTCCCGCCGGGGGCGACCCGGCTGGCGACGGCGTCCCGGGGCGCGCAGGGGCTGCGCCAGCGCTGGCGCGCGGGCGCGGTCGCGGTGACCCTGGGCGGGGACGGCGCGCTGCTCTGCCACGCCGGCGCGACCCCGATGGTGGTGCCCGCCCCGGCCACCGCCGAGGGGGACACCTGCGGCGCCGGTGACCGGTTCGCGGCCACCGCGAGCCTCGCCCTGGCGCGGGGGGCGCTGGTCTCCGAGGCGGTGCAGGAGGCGGTCGCCGAGGCGTCGGCGTACGTGGCGGGCGGGGGAGTGGCGACGGCGCTGCCACGCCCGGCGCGTCCGCTGCCGCCGGCGGTCTCCAGCCCCGGCGGCGAGCGCGTCGGGGTGGCCGCCGCGGCCGGCGTGGTGTCGGCGGTACGCGCGTCCGGCGGGACGGTGGTGGCCACCGGCGGCTGCTTCGACCTGCTGCACGCCGGGCACGTGGCCACGTTGCAGGCCGCCCGGCAGCTCGGCGACTGCCTGGTGGTCTGCCTGAACTCCGACGCGAGCGTGACGGGGCTGAAGGGCCCGGACCGGCCGGTGACCCCGCAGGGCGACCGGGCCCGGCTGCTCGCGGCGCTGAGCTGCGTCGACGCGGTCATGATCTTCGACGAGGCCACCCCGCACGCGGCGCTGTCGTGGCTGCGGCCGGACGTCTGGGTGAAGGGCGGTGACTACGCCGGCGACGGTGGCGAGCCCGCCCTGCCCGAGGCGGAGGTGCTGCGCCGGTGGGGCGGCAACGCCGTCGTGGTGCCGTACCTGGACGGCCGCTCCACCACCGGGCTGATCGCCGCCGCCCGGTCGACCGGCGCCGCCGGCGCGGCCCGTCCGCTCGGCGGGCCGCCGCTCTCCGACACCGTGCCGCCGGCCTGTGCGCCGCCACCCGGCCCCGCCCCCGGCGGCTCGTCGACACGGCCCGGCGGCTCGTCGCCACGGTCCGGCGGCGAGCCGGAACGGACGCGGGCCGGTCGGCCCGGCCTCGGCCGGCGGAGCAGGGCGGAGGGCACCCGATGAGCGGGGGGCCGCCCGGCGCGGGGCGGACCGTGCTGGTCACCGGCGGATCGAGCGGCCTGGGCGCCGCCGTGGTCGCGGCCGTGGCCCGCGCCGGCGGACGGCCGCTGGTGCTGGACCGGCAGGCGCCCGCCGACGGGGTGCCGTGGGTGGAGTGCGACCTGGCCGACACCCGCGCCGCCGAGGCCGCCACCCGGCAGCTCGCCGAGCGGTCGGGCGGGCTGGACGCGGTGGTCACGGCGGCGGGGGTGGACGTGCCGGGGAAGCTGGCGGACGTGCCCGGCGAGACCTGGGACCGGATCGTGGCCGTGGACCTGCTCGCCACGGCGGCCGTGGTGCGGGCCGCCCTGCCCTTCCTGGAGACCTCCCGGGGGAGCATCGTGACCGTCGCCTCCACGCTGGGGGTCAAGGCCGTCGCCGACGCGACCGCGTACTGCGCCGCGAAGTTCGGGGTCGTCGGCTTCACCCGGGCCCTCGCCGCCGAACTCGCCGGCAGGGTCGGCGTCACCCTCCTCGTGCCCGGCGGCATGCGCACGGCCTTCTTCGACGACCGCGACGCCGCGTACAAGCCCGGCGCCGACGCCGTCCTCAACGACCCCGTCGACACCGCCGCCGCCGTCATGTTCGCGCTGTCCCAGCCCGCCGGCTGCGCCGTCCGCGAGATGGTGGTCTGCGCCGACCGGGAAACCTCCTACCCGTGATCCTCGCCCTGCGCGCCCTCGGCGTCGGCGACCTCGCCACCGCCACCCCGGCTCTGCGCGCCCTGCGCGCCGCCCACCCCGACCGGGAGCTCGTCCTCGCCGCACCGGGCTGGCTGGCGCCGCTGGTCGACCTGGTCGGCGGCGTCGACCGGCTGGTGCCCACGGACGGGCTCGGTCGCCCCGACCCGGCCCTGCGGACGCCGCACCTCGCGGTCAACCTGCACGGGCGTGGCCCCGAGTCCCACCGGATGCTCGCCGGCACCCGCCCCGGCCGGCTGCTCGCCTACGCCAACCCCGAGGCCGGTCACCACGACGGCCCCGGCTGGCGCGCCGACGAACACGAGGTCGACCGCTGGTGCCGGCTGCTCGACTGGTACGGCATCCCCGCCGACCGTACCGACCTGGACCTGCGGCGCCCGGCCCCCGGCGGCGTGCCGAGCGGCGTGACCGTGCTGCACCCGGGCTCCAAGGTCCCGGCGAAGCGGTGGCCGCCCGGACGGTTCGCCGCGCTGGCCCGGGAACTGGCCGCGCGGGGGCACCGGGTGGTGCTGACCGGCAGCCCCGAGGAGCAGGCGACGGCGCAGTGGATCGCCGACGACGCGGGGCTGCCCGCCGACGCGGTGCTGGCCGGCCGGACGGACCTGGGCGCGCTGGCGGCGCTGGTGGCGTACGCCCGGCTGGTGGTCAGCGGGGACACGGGCGTGGCGCACCTGGCGACCGGCTACCGCACCGCGTCGGTGGTGCTCTTCGGCCCGGTCTCCCCGGCCCGGTGGGGGCCGCCGCCGGGCCGGCCCCGGCACCGCGCGCTGTGGGCGGGCTCGGGGGATTGGCCCAGGTGGGACGGGGTAGGAAGCCATCCGATGTTGGCGGCCATCGGAGTCGACGAGGTGGTGGCCGCCGTGGCCGAGGTGGAACGGGCGGTGCGGGTCTCCGGTGCGGTTGCGGCGTAGTGATCCGGGCAGGCCGGGGTACGGGCGACGCCGGCGCGGTCGGGGCTGGCTCTTCCTCGACCCCTCGGGGCAGCCGGTCCGCGACCCCGACCAGCTGGGCCGGCTGCGCGAGCTGGTGATCCCGCCGGCCTGGCGCGACGTGTGGATCTGTCCGTACCCGAACGGGCACATCCAGGCCACCGGCATCGACGCGGCCGGGCGCAAGCAGTACCTCTACCACCCGACGTGGCGCGAGAAGCGCGACGAGGCCAAGTTCGACCACGTGCTGGAGGTGGCCCGGCGGCTGCCGGTGCTGCGCGAGCGCGTCGGGCGGGACCTGTCCGGCCGAGGACTGCACCGCGACCGGGTGCTGGCGACGGTGACCCGGCTGCTCGACATGGGGATGTTCCGGGTCGGCAGCGACCAGTACGCGGCCGGCGACGACCCCACGTTCGGGGTGTCCACCCTGCGCCCCGAGCACGCCCGGTCCCGGGGCGGCTGCGTGGTGTTCGAGTTCCCCGCGAAGGGCGGCATCGAGCAGGTGCGCCGCATCGAGGACCCGGAGCTGTGCCGGGTGCTGGTCAACCTGCGCCGCCGGCGGCGCACCGCCGACCGGCTGTTCGGCTACCGGGACGGCGAGGACTGGCGCGACGTGCGCAGCGACGAGGTCAACGAGTACCTGCGGGACGCCAGCGGCGGGGAGATGACGGCGAAGGACTTCCGCACCTGGCACGCCACGGTGCTGGCGGCGACCGAACTGGCGACGGTGGGCACGCCGCGCTCGGCCACCGCCCGCAGGAGGGCGGTCGCGGCGGTGATGCGCGACGTCGCGGAGCTGCTCGGCAACACCGCCACCGTGGCGCGCACGTCCTACGTCGACCCGCGCGTGGTCGACCTCTTCCACGACGGCGTGGTGGCCCCGGTCGACCCCGCGACGCCCCGCGAGAAGGCCGAGCGGATCGTGCTCGAACTGCTCGAGGACGCCTGAGGCGGCCCGGCTCGTCCGCTCCGGGCGAGGGGCTGCGGGGGCCGGTGGGCACCGGGCGGCCGCCCGCCGCCTCCGCGGGCGGCGGGCGCCTCGCCACGGCCCCCGTTGGCGGTCCGGTCCCGACGCCGTGGCGGGGCGGGATCGGCCACCTCGGAGGTCAGTCTGCCCCGACCGGGTTGACCGTGGACGCCGCCGGGTTGACTTCCCGTGCCGCTTCCTCCGGCTGGCCGGCCCGCCAGGCCTGCGGCCCGACGCCGTGCGCCTTGCGGAAGACCCGGCTGAAGTGCGCCTTGTCGGGAAAGCCCCAGCGGGCCCCGATCACCTGGACCGGCTGGCCGCGCAGGACCGGGTCGGCGAGGTCGTGCCGGCACCGCGCCAGCCGCAGCTCGCGGATGTACGACGCGACCGTCGACTCCTCGGCCTCGAAGAGCCGGTGCAGGGTACGCAGCGAGACGTGGTGCGCGTCCGCCACCACCTGCGGGCTGAGCGTCGCGTCCCCGAGATGCCGCTGGATGTACGCCCGCACCTGGGCGACGAGGGCGCGCCGGCGGACCTCGGTCGGCACGGCGTCCTCGGCCACCAGGTGCCGGCCGAGCATGGTGGAGGCCAGGTCGAGCCCGACGGTGCCGAGCCGGGCGGCGTCGGTGGCGTGGTACTGCTCGGGATGGCGGGCGATCTGGAGGAGGAACTGGGCCAGCAGCGCGCCGATCCCCTCGGTGCCGGACATCCGGCCGCCGAGCAGGGGCGCCAGCCGGTCCGGCGGCAGCGGTAACGCGGCGTGCGGGATGACCGCGACGACGGAGCGGGCCGGCTCGCGGCCGTCGTCGTCGCCGAGGTGCCGGACCCCGTGCGGCCGCGACCCGTCGTAGAAAATGAACTCCTCCGGCCCCAGCACGGCGCTGCGGCCGGCCTGGCTGGCCGCGCCGTCGCCGTTGACCGTGAGCGCCAGCGTGTAGATCTCCGGGGCCGACTCGCGCGCCAGCCTCGGTGTCCGGACGCCCTCCAGCGACGGGTACCGGTAGTTGACCACCTGGATCGGGCCGAGCTCGACGATCTCCGCCCGGGCGGTGAAGTCGTGCGCGTGCTCCGTACGGATCCGCAGCGGCGACGCCGTGCGCGCCACCAGGTCGAGCCACATCCCGAAACGGTCGCCCGCCGGCACCTGCTCGGTGTCGACGGTGGTCCGCCGAAGCATCCGCTTCCCCCGTCCTCGCGCCGTTGCGGTGCCCATTGTCCATCGTGGGCGCTCCGCCCGCCCGCGACGTCATCCGCCCCGCTCGGCGGCGCCGGTCGCGCCGGCTCAGTCCGTGGCCGTCCGGCTGCGGATCAGCGCCTCGACGCCGTCGAGGATCCGGTCGAGGCCGAACCGCCACTCCGCGTCGAGCTCCTCGTCCATCTCGTCCGCGGCGTCCGCCAGCAACTCCCGGACCGCCGGGTACGGGCCGTTGCGGGTCAGCCGTTCGAGCTGCTGCCAGTACCGCGCGCCGACCTCGTCCGGGCTGAGTTGCTCCCGTGCCGCCGCCTCGGTGAGGTCCGCGGTCAGCGTGGCCCAGTACCGGGCGTACCCGCTGACCAGCAGGATCGTCGAGAGCCGCTCGAGGCCGCGCAGGCCGGTGCCGCGCAGGGCGGCGAGTCCCTGCTCCATCCAGCGGACCCCGTTGGGGCCCATCGGCGGGCCGCCGATCGGGACCTGCCGGATCCACGGGTGGCGGTGGATCGCCGCGACGTTGGCGTGCGCCCAGCGGGCGAGGGCCGTCCGCCAGCCCTCGTCCGGGCCGCGTGGCGCGGGCGGATCCCCGTAGCCGGCGTCGGCCATGAGTTCCAACAGGTCGGTCTTGGCGGAGACGTAGCGGTAGAGCGACATGGTCCCCACGCCCAGCTCGCCGGCCACCCGGTTCATCGACACCGCCGCCAGCCCGTCGGCCTCGGCCACCCGGATGCCGGCGGCCACCACCTGCTCCATCGTGAGGCTGCGCCGGGGGCCCTTGCCGGGACGTTCCCGCAGGCCCCAGGCGAGCTCGATGCTCTCCGGCAGCTCGACGTCGGCGTCGCTCATCCCACCTCCCGGTGCGTGTTTGACCGCCATCCTATCTTCTGCGTATGGTCTACGCAGAACAGCGTACGTAGTACGCAGAAGGCGGAGGGTGAGGGGTGATGGAGACAGCAGCGGTGCAGACCGTCGACCTGTGCAAGCGCTACGGCGGGGTGGCGGTCCTCGACGGGCTGACCATGCGGGTGGCCCGGGGCAGCGTGCACGCCCTGCTCGGCCCCAACGGGGCGGGCAAGACCACGACCGTACGGATCCTGGCCACGCTGACCGCGCCCGACGGGGGTACGGCCTGGGTGGACGGCCACGACGTGGTCCGCGACCGGCGCCGGGTGCGGCGGGCGATCAGCCTCGCCGGCCAGCACGCGGCGCTCGACGACCAGCAGACGGGCGTGGAGAACCTGCGCATGATGGCCCGGCTGGTCGGGCTGGCCCCGGCCGCCGCCCGGCGGCGGGCCGGCGACCTGCTGGAGCGCTTCGACCTGGTGGCCGCCGGCGGCCGGCGGGTGGCGACCTACTCCGGCGGGATGCGCCGCCGACTCGACCTCGCGGCGAGCCTGGTGGGCGAACCGTCCGTGATCTTCCTCGACGAGCCGACGACCGGCCTCGACCCGCGCAGCCGGCAGGGCCTGTGGGAGGTGGTCGCCGAGCTGGCCGGGGCCGGGGTCACGGTGCTGCTCACCACGCAGTACCTGGAGGAGGCCGACCGGCTCGCCGACCGGATCGCCGTGCTGCACCGCGGCCGGCTCGCCGCCGAGGGGAGCGCCGCCGAACTCAAGCGCCGCTTCGGCGCCCACCGGCTGGAACTGACCCTGCGCGACGCGCAGAGCTTTGCCGCCGTCGGCCAGCGCCTCGGCGACCTGGTCACGCACCGCGACCCGGCCCGCCTGGAGTTGGCGGTGGCCACCGGCGGCGACGCGGCGGAGATCCGCCACCTGCTCGACCACGCCGACCCCGACCGGCGCGGCCTCGCCCGCTTCATCGTCCGCGAGGCGACCCTGGACGACGTCTTCCTCACCCTCACCGGCGACCCGGTGACCGCCCACCCGGAGGTGGCCCGTGTCTGAACTGACCCTGCGTCCGACCCGCGCCGGCGAGGCGTTCGTCATGGTGGCGCGCTGCCTGCGGCTGTCCCGCCGCAACGTCGACGCGCTGCTGACCTCGCTGCTGCTGCCGGTGCTGCTGATGCTGCTCTTCGTCTACCTGTTCGGCGGTGCGATCGACACCGGCACCCGCTACGTCACCTACGTGGTGCCCGGCGTCCTGCTGCTCTGCGCCAGCTTCGGCGCGGCGAACACCGCCGTCAGCGTGACCACCGACCTGACCAACGGGGTCATCGAGCGGTTCCGCACGATGGACGTCGGCGCCACCGCGATCCTCGGCGGGCACGTCGCCGCCAGCATCGCCCGCAACACCGTCTCCACCGTGCTGGTGCTGGCCCTCGCCGTCGCCATCGGCTTCCGCCCGGCCGTCGACCCGCTGCGCTGGCTGGCCGCGTTCGGGGTGCTGCTGCTCTTCCTGCTCGCCATGTCCTGGCTGTCGGCGGCCTTCGGACTGCTGGTCCGCACCCCGGAGGCCGCCAGCGGCTTCACCTTCCTGGCGATGTTCCTGCCGTACCCGAGCAGCGCCTTCGTGCCGGTGGAGACGATGCCGAGCTGGATCCGCGGCTTCGCCGACCACCAGCCCGTCACGCCCGTCATCGAGACGCTGCGCGCCCTGCTGCTGGGCACGCCGACGGGCACGGCTCCGACCCTGGCGGTGGCCTGGTGCCTCGGCTTCCTGGCCGTCTCGGTGCCACTGACCGCCGTGCTGTTCCGCCGCCGCGTGGCCTGACCGCCACCACCCCGGGCCGCGCCCACCGGCCGCCGCGCCGGCGACGGCAACGAACGCGCCGCGCCGCCACCGGCGCCCGGCACGCCCACCATCGCCGGGTACGCGACGGCGGCACCGGACCTCGTCCGGTGCCGCCGTGGTCGTCGGCGCGTCAGTCGTTGAGCACCTGGGAGAGCCGGTCGCGGAAGCGGCGCTCCGAGTCGCTGACGACGTCCCCGCCGAGGCCCAGGATGCCGCCGCTGGACGCGGCGCCCACCACCTGCTCGGCGATGTCGACCAGCCAGTGCTTGTAGGCGCCGGCCTCGCCCTCGTCCGTCCGGGCGGCCAGCAGCACCGCCGCCTCCCTGGCCCGGCCCAGCACGTCCTCCAGGTAGGCGCGCGGATCGGACGGCGCGATGACCGGCATCTCCTCGCCGGCCTCCGGGTCGCCCACCCGCGAGACGATCTCGCCGGCTACGGCCGCGACCAGCGGGCTGGCCGACTCCCGGCCGGCGGCGATGGTCTCCAACCCGGCCGCGTTCTCGGCCATGGTGCGCCGGGTGCCGTCGGACTCGGCGGCACTCGCCGCGGTCAGCACCGACTGCGGCAGGCCGACCAGCAGCCCCCACTCCTCGTCGGAGAAGCCGAATCCGGTGTACGCCGGCTGCTCGATCACGGCAACGCCCCTTTCCGCACTGATGTCGCTCGTCGTCCACGGCCCCGCCAGCGGTGCCCGGCTCAGGCTAGTCGAGGGTCAGCAGGCCCTGTTCGGACACCACGCTGACGGACAGCGTCTTGTACCCCACCTCGTCGAAGAGAACCGTCATCCGGTCCTCCTCGTAGCTCAGCACCAGACCGTGACCCCACTCCGGGTGCCGGACCTGGCTGTGCACGGGGAACGGCCCGACCGCGCCGTCGTCCGGGGTGCTGGTGCCGGCGTGGCAGTTGTCGCAGTGCCCGCAGACCTGGGTCATCTGCTCACCGAAGTAGGCCAGCAGCGTCTGCCCCCGGCAGGCGGTGGTCTCGGCGAAGGCCCGCATCATGTCCGTACGCGACCGGGTCACGGTCTGCTGCCGCTCGGCCTCCGCCAGGGCCGCCGCGGCGGCGTCCACCGGCGCGGGGGAGTAGCGGGGGGCGCCGATGCGCTGCCTCGCCCTCGGCTCGGCCGCGCCCACCTGCTCCAGCAGGGCGAGGTACTGGCCGAGCTTGCGCGGGCCGAGGCCGGTGACCTCGCGCAGCTCCTTCTTGGTCCGGGCCTTCTTGCGCAGCAGCGCGGAGAGGTCGCGCAGCTCGTCGGCGTCCGGCAGGCCGCCGCTGAAGAAGCGCTGGAGCCCGACGTCCTCGGCCTGCCACAGCAGCAGTACCCGGGCCGGGGCGCCGTCCCGGCCGGCCCGCCCGATCTCCTGGAAGTAGCTGTCGGGCGAGTCCGGCAGCGCCATGTGGACCACCCAGGCGATGTTCGGCTTGTCGATGCCCATGCCGAAGGCCGAGGTGGCCACCATGATCGGCACCTGGTCGGCGAGGAACGCCTCGTGCAGCTCGGCGCGGGCCCCGGCCGCCATCCCGCCGTGGTAGTACTGCGCCGGGAAGCCGGCGTCGGTGAGCCGGGCCGCCAGCTCCTCGGCGGAGCGCCGGGTGGGCACGTAGATGATGCCGGGCCGGGTGTCGTCGCGCAGCAGCGCGATCAGCCGCCGCCACCGGTAGTCCTCGGTCGGGCAGTGCGCCACCTCGAGGAACAGGTTCGGCCGGTCCAGCCCGGAGACCACCACCTCGGGCTCGGTCAGCCGCAGCCGGGCGATGATGTCGTCGCGTACGGGCGGGGAGGCGGTGGCGGTCAGCGCCACCACGGGCGGCCGGCCGATGCCGTCGATGAGGTGGCCCAGCGCCAGGTAGTCGGGGCGGAAGTCGTGCCCCCAGGCGGAGATGCAGTGCGCCTCGTCGATTGCCACGAGCGCCGGCTTCAGCGACTTCACCTCGGCCATCCGGTCGGGGTTGGCGAGCTGCTCCGGGGTGATGAAGAGGAACTCGGCCCGCCCGTCGCGGATCTCGGCGATCGCCTCCGCCTGCTGGGCCGCCGACTCGTTCGAGCTGATCCGCACCGCGCGCAGCTCCGGTCGCTGCCGCTCGTTGAGCGCCGCGATCTGGTCCTGCTGGAGGGCGAGCAGCGGGGAGATCACCACTGTCGGGCCGGGGATCAGGCTGGCCGGGATCTGGTAGATCGCCGACTTGCCGGCGCCGGTGGGCAGCACCACCAAGGCGTCGCGGCGCTTCATCACCGCCCGCATGGCGGCCAACTGGTGGGGCCGCAGTGCGGTCCAGCCGAAGAGGCTCTTGGCCGCGCGGCGCAGTGTCGTCGAGTGCGTGGACGGTTTCATCGAGGGCCGGAGGTACCCGCCGTGATCAGCGGCGAAACCGCCGGCCCGGGTGACGCCGGCGACCCGGCACGCCTGGTGGCCGAGGGACGGCAGGGTCGCGGCCACCACCCGCGCCTTCGTCGAGGGCCGCCCGTCGCCGTCACTCCGCCAGGTAGCCGGTGGCGGGGTCGATCTCGGCGAGGAAGCCGCGGATGGCCTCCTCCATCGCGGCCCGGCTCATCGGGGCACCGGCAACCCCGGAGAGGCCGAAGCCGTAGTCGTGCGGCCCGCTGAGCCAGTCGAAGTCGTACGTGCCGGGCTCCTCGGCGCGTACCGGCTGCTCCGGGCGGTGTGCCCGCGCTGAGCCCGGGCAGCCCCACCGGCGGGGTGCCCGGGGACGGCGCGGTCAGCGCACGCGGGGGAACACCTCGCGCTCGTAGAGGTCGAGCAGGCCCTGCCAGTTCGGGCCGGTGTTGGCCACGTAGACCTCGTCGAAGCCCGCCTTGGCGTACTCCTCGATCTTCGCCAGATGCGCGTCGCCGTCCCGCCCGCAGACGAACGCGTCCTTCATCATCTCCGGGCGCACCAGCTCCGCGGCCTGCTCGAAGTGCCGCGGAGAGGGCAGCACCTGGGACAGTTCGCCCGGCACCCCGGCGTTCGGCCAGCGCTCGTACGCGATCCGCACGCCCTCCTCCTCGGTCTGCGCGTACGCCGCCTTGAAGCCGGCCTGGCACGGCTTGTCGCCGCCGCCGCCCTCCCGGAACCGCCGGACCAGCTCGGCGTCGGGCGAGGTGTTGACGAAGCCGTCACCGATGCGGGCCGCCAGGTCGACGGCCTTGGGGCCGAAGCCCGAGACGTAGACCGGCGGGGGAGTGTCCGGCAGCGTGTAGATCCGCGCGTGCTCGACGGTGTAGTGCTTGCCGTGGTGGTTGACGAAGCCGCCGCGCCACAGCTCGCGCATCACCTCGACGGCCTCCTCCAGCATCTCCAGCCGGACGTCGGTCTGCGGCCAGACGTCGCCGAGGATGTGCTCGTTGAGCGCCTCGCCGCTGCCCACCCCGAGCACGAACCGACCGGAGTGCATGACCGCGCTGGTGGCCGCCGCCTGCGCCACGACGGCCGGGTGGATGCGCACGGTCGGGCAGGTGACGGCGGTGGTGACCGGAAGCTGGCAGACCTGGCTGAGCGCGCCGATCACCGACCAGACGAAGGGGCTCTGCCCCTGCGCGTCCGTCCACGGGTGGTAGTGGTCGGAGATCCACAGCGCCTCGAAGCCGGCCCGCTCCGCGCCGCGCGCCTGCTCCAGCAGCTCGGCCGGCGTGTACTCCTCGGTGGACAGAAAGTAGCCGATCCTCATCGTTCCCCCTCGCCGTGTCGTTACCGGGTCAACGAGGCAGGCGGTACCCCGGTGGCCGCCGTCGAACCGCGGGCGGCGGCACGCGGCGCGCTCAGCGCCGGAACATCGCACGGATCGCGGCGAGCAGCAACAGACCGCCCACGACCAGGCCGAGCAGGCGTACGCCGGGGATGTCGGCCGGGCTCGTCGCGTCGGCCAGCAGCAGGGGATCCATCCCCGAACTGTCCCCAGCGCCGGGCCGGAGGGCAACTGTAAGGTTTATTGACTATTTCCTCGCGCGGTGTGACCATGTCAGCACCGCCGCTGGTGGCGGGCCGCCCGGGCGCGGAGAAGACGGGGGTACGACGACCGCATGAGCGAGCGACACATCAGCCACCACGCGGGCGGGCCGGCGTGAGCGGGCGCACCGAGCCGACCACGGAACGCCGGGGGGTGGCGCCCCGCGCCACCGCGCGCCGGGCGGGGGTGCCGGCGTGAGCGCCGCCGGCGGGAGCCTGGCCTCCCTGGCCGCCGCCGTCCTGCAGCCGGGGTTCGTCGGCACCACGCCGCCGCCCTGGATCTGCCGCTGGCTCGGCGAGGGCCTCGGCTCCGTGGTGCTCTTCGCCCGCAACGTGGTCGACCCGGAGCAGGTGGCCGCCCTCACCGCCACCCTGCGCGCCGAGCGCCCCGACGTCGTCGTCGCCATCGACGAGGAGGCCGGCGACGTGACCCGGATCGAGTCCGCCCGGGGCAGCTCCCGGCCCGGCAACTTCGCCCTCGGCGCGGTGGACGACCCGGCCCTGACCGAGGAGGTCGCCCACGACCTCGGCGCCGACCTCGCCGCCCTGGGGATCACCCTCAACTACGCCCCCGACGCCGACGTCAACTCCAACGCCGCCAACCCGGTCATCGGCGTACGCGCCTTCGGCGCCGAGCCGGCCCTGGTCGCCCGGCACACCGCCGCCTGGGTGCGCGGCCTCCAGGCGGGCGGGGTCGCCGCCTGCGCCAAGCACTTCCCCGGGCACGGCGACACCAAGGTCGACTCGCACCACGACCTGCCCTGGATCACCGCCGACCGGGCCCGCCTCGACGCCGTGGAGCTGGCCCCGTTCCGGGCCGCCGTGGCCGCCGGGGTGCAGGCGGTCATGACCGGCCACCTGCTGGTGCCGGCGCTGGACCCGGAGCTGCCGGCCACCCTCAGCGGTCGGATCCTGGGCGGGCTGCTCCGCGACGAGCTGGGCTTCTCCGGCGTCGTGGTCACCGACGCGGTGGAGATGCGGGCGGTCGCCGACCGGTACGGCTTCGCGGGCGCGGCGGTGCGCGCCCTCGCCGCCGGCGCCGACGCGATCTGCGTGGGCGGGGAGCGCGCCGACGAGGGATCGGCCCGGCTGCTGCGGGACGCCATCGTCGCCGCGGTCGTCGCCGGCGACCTGCCCGAGGAGCGCCTCACCGAGGCGGCCAAGCGGGTGGGTCAGCTCGCCGAATGGACCGTGGCCGCGCGGGCCGACCGGCCGCCCCGGCCCCGCCCGACCGCCGCCGGCTCGGCCGTCGGGCTGGCCGCCGCCCGCCGGGCGCTGCGGGTCACCACCGCGCCCGCCGGCGTCGGCGCGCTGCCGCTGACCGGTCCCGCGCACGTGGTCGAGTTCGAGCCGCCGCGCAACATCGCGATCGGTCCGGAGACCCCGTGGGGCCTCGCCGCCCCGCTGGCCGACCTGCTCGCCGGCACCACCACCGTCCGCTACGCCGAGGCCGACGTGCCCGATGACCCGACCGCCGGGGCGGCCGGGCGGTGCGTGGTGCTGGTGGTACGCGACCTGCACCGGCACGACTGGATGCGGGCGTCGGTGACCCGCGCGCTGGCCGCCCGCCCGGACGCGGTCGTGGTCGAGCTGGGCGTGCCCGAGCTGGTCACCGGCGCGGTCCACGTCGCCACCCACGGCGCCACCCGGGCCGCCGCCCACGCCGCCGCCGGGCTGCTGGCGGGCCGCTGACCACCCGGCGCCCCCGCGCTACGGCTCGGGGGTGACCAGGTCGGCGTACTCGGGATGGCGGTCGATGAAGGCCGCTATGAACGGGCAGCGCGGCACCACCGTCGTGCCGCGCTCGCGGAGCTGGTCGAGGGTGCCCCGCACCAGGGCCGCGCCGACGCCCATGTTCTGGAACCGCGAGCCGACCTCGGTGTGGGTGAAGACCAGCACCTCGCCGCGCGGCAGGTACGCGGTGAAGCCGGCCAGCGCGTCGTCGACCAGGATCTCGAACCGGTGCTTGGCGGGATTGTCCTCGACCAGGGTGCTCACCCGGCCATTCTGCCCCCGCCACCGGCGAGCCGGTCCAGTTCGCCGAGCAACCGGTCCACCTCGTCGACGGTGTTGTAGTGGTAGAGGCTGGCGCGCACCGCCCCGCCGCTGTCCCGCAGCCCCATGGCCTGGAAGTACTCGTAGGCGTAGTAGTCGCCGGCGGAGAGGCAGAGGCCGGCCGCGCCCAGCTCCTCCTGCGTCCGCTGCGGGGAGAGCCCGGCCAGCCGGAAGGACACCGTCGGGCAACGCCGGGCGGGGGAGCCCAGCACCGTGACCCCGCGCAGCGCGGCCAACCCGGCGAGCAGCCGCTCCAGCAGCGACTCCTCGTACGCCCGCGCGGCGGCCAGCCCGGCGAGCAGCCGCTCGCGCCGGCTGCCGGTGGCGCTCGGGTCCAGCGCAGCCAGGTGGTCGACGGCGGCGGCCACGCCGGCCAGCAGGGGGAAGCTCGGGGTGCCGTACTCGAAGCGGTCCGGCACCGCGTCGGAGGAGGGCAGCAGCTTCGCCGGACGCAGCCGCTCCCACGTCGCCGGGGCGGCCACCATCGCGGCCAGGTGCGGGCCCGACCACTTGTACGCGCTGGTGACCAGGAAGTCGGCGCCCAGCGCGGCGACATCGGTGGGGCCGTGCGGCACCGAGTGCACACCGTCGACGCAGACCAGCGCGCCGGCGGCGTGCGCGGTCGCGGCGATCGCCGCCACGTCCGGGACGGTGCCGGTCGCGTTGCTGCCGGCGGTCACGGCGACCAGCCGGGTCCGCTCGCCGACCAGCTCCGCGTAGCGGGCCGCCGGCAGCTCCGCGGTGTCCCGGTCGAACTCGGCCCAGCGCACCGTCGCGCCGGCCGCCTCGGCGGCCTGCACCCAGGGGCGTACGTTCGCGTCGTGGTCCAACCGGGAGACCACGACCTCGTCGCCGGGGCGCCACCCGGCGCCCAGGGTCCGGGCCAGGGTGTACGTCAGCGCCGTCGCGCTCGGGCCCAGCACCACCCCGTCGGGCTCGGCGCCGAGCAGGTCGGCCACGGCCGTACGGGCGGCGGCCACCATCTCCAGCGACCGCCGGCCGGGCGCGAAGGCCGCGCTGCGGTTGCCCACCGCCGCGCGCATGCCGGCGGTGACCGCGTCGATCACCGGGCCGGCGGTCTGCGTGCCGCCGGCGCCGTCGAGGTGGACGAAGCCCTCGGCGAGGGCGGGGTAGGTGGCCCGGGTGCGGGCGATGTCGAACGGCATGCCCGGGACCCTAACCCCGTCGCGGGCGCCCCACCTGGGCGGATGATCACGCACTGCCGGAGTGGCCGGCGTCTCGTACCCTTGGCGGGGTGACGAACCGACGTGTTCCCTCCCCGCTGACCCCCACCCGCCGGGCCGCCGGCCTGCTGGCCGGCCTGGCGCTCGGCGTCGCCGTGCTCGCCGGTTGCAGCTCCGAGGGCGCCAGCACCGACTGCGGCCTGGACGCCTGCACGGTCACGTTCGACCGGGGCGTGGACGCCAGCGCCACGATCCTCGGCGTCGAGGCCAAGCTGATCGGCGCGCAGGGCGACCAGGTGACCGTGGAGGTCGCCGGTGAGCAGCTGTCGCTGACGACGGGCCAGCAGGCCACCGAGGTCGGCGGCTTCGCCGTGACGCTGGACAGCGTCACCGACCAGGAGGTCAAGATCAGGGTGTCGAGGAACCCGGGCAACTGACCTGGCCGGGGCGGCGGTGGCCGACGTTTGGAAATCTTCCTATTCGGTGATTGTGGCGCCATGTCACTCACCCGGAACGCCGAAGCCACCGCCTCCCGCACGGCGAACAGCAGGTGGCTCGAACTGTTGGCCAGAGTCGGATTCATCGGCTACGGCACCGTGCACCTCCTGTTCGCCTGGCTGGCGTTGCAGATCGCGTTCGGCAAGCCCGGCGACGACGGCGACCAGTCCGGCGCGCTGCGCACCATCGCCGCCCAGCCGCTGGGCAAGTTCCTCGTCGTCACGATCGCGGTCGGCCTGCTCGCCATGGCGATCTGGCAGGCCCTGGAGGCGGCCGTCGGGCACCGCGCCGAGCGCGGCAAGGAGCGGGTCTGGGAGCGGCTCGCGTCGCTGGGGCGGACCATCGTCTACCTCTACTTCGCCTGGACGGCCTTCAAGGTCTTCAAGGACGCCCGCTCCAACAGTGCCGACCAGCAGGAGGCGCTGACCGGCAGGGCCATGGAGTCCTCCGGCGGCCGCTGGCTGGTCGGCCTGGCCGGGCTCGTCCTCGCCGCGATCGGCGTCGGCCTGGTGATCTACGGGCTGATCAAGCGCTTCGAGAAGCACCTCAAGACCGGTGAGATGAGCCCGAAGACGCGCCAGCTCACCCGCCGGCTGGGCATTGCCGGCTACGTCGCCAAGGGCGTCGCGTACGGCATCTCCGGCCTGCTGATCATCCTGGCCGCCGTGAACTACGACCCGGAGAAGGCCCGCGGCCTGGACGCGGCCCTGCGCACGCTGCGTGACCAGGCGTACGGCCAGGTGCTGCTCACCCTGGTGGCGCTCGGTATCGCCGCCTTCGGCCTGTTCTGCTTCCTCCAGTCCCGGTATCGCAAGGTCTGAGCCTGGTCGATTCCGGCGTCGCCGGGCACCATTGGGCCTTTGCCCGAAGCACGTGCCCGGTGCCAGGAGGAGGAAAGAACCTGTGCAGAGCTACCTCGGGACGATCGTCGCCACGCTCGCCGCGGCGGCGATCGCCCTGTTCGCGGTCGAGGTCGCGCACCGCGTGATCCGGCGGGTCGGTCGGCGCTCCCTGCTGTTGACCGAGCTCACCGACCACGCACACCGGTCGATCCAGGTCGCCGCCACGGTCGTCGCCGTCCAGTTCGCCGTGCGGTTCAGCACCGGCTACGCGGTCGGCGACCAGTGGCGGCGGGTGCTGTTGCACCTGCTGGTGCTCGCCGTGATCGCCAGCGTCGCCTGGCTGGTCGCCTCGCTGCTCGTCGTGGCGGAGGACACCGCACTGGCCCGGTTCCGGGTGGACGTGCCGGACAACCGGCACGCGCGGCGGGTGCGGACCCAGGTGGTGATGCTGCGCCGGTTGACGATCGCGGTGATCGTCGTGCTGGCGGTCGGCGTGATGCTGATGACCTTCCCCGCCGTACGCGGCATCGGCGCCGGCGTGCTGACCAGCGCCGGTGTGGCCGGTGTGGTCGCCGCGCTGGCCGCGCAGAGTCTGCTGAGCAACGTCTTCGCCGGCCTCCAGCTCGCCTTCAGCGACGCGGTCCGCCTCGACGACGTGGTGGTGGTCGAGGGGGAGTGGGGCCGCATCGAGGAGCTGACGCTCAGCTACGTGGTCGTGCAGATCTGGGACGACCGGCGGCTGATCCTGCCCACCTCGTACTTCACCACCAAGCCGTTCCAGAACTGGACGCGGACCGAGGCGGCGGTGCTGGGCACCGCCGAGTTCGACCTCGACTGGGCGATCCCGGTGCAGGCGATGCGGGAGGAGCTGCGCCGTCTGGTGGAGGCCACCGACCTGTGGGACGGCCGGGTCTGCGTGCTCCAGGTGACCGACGCGACGGGCGGAACGGTCAAGGTGCGCGCCCTGGTGAGCGCCGCCGACGCCGGCAGCCTCTGGGACCTGCGCTGCCTGGTCCGCGAGCAGCTGGTGGCCTGGATCCGGGACCACCGGCCGACCGCCATGCCCCGGATGCGTACCGAGGTCGGGGACGCGGAGAGCAACCTGGCGTGGCAGTGGGTACGCCCCCGCCGGCCGGTGCGTCGCCGCACCGACGCCGAGGTGCCCGACGACGCCCGGGTCTTCGGCGGCAGCGACGACGGCGACGCCCGCAGCGAGGCCTTCATCGGCCCCGACGAACCCGCCGAATCC
>NZ_JBPQTK010000041.1:0-43090 GCF_051386315.1 Micromonospora sp. URMC 107 | reverse complement strand
AACAACAACGGCACATCCCGACCCTGCCCATACGTCGCCAACAACGCCTGCGCCTCGATCGGATCACCCAACGTCGTGCCCGTACCGTGCGCCTCCACCACGTCCACGTCAGCCGCCGACAGACCCGCGGACGCCAACGCCTGCCGGATCACCCGCTGCTGCGACGGACCGTTCGGCGCCGTCAACCCGTTCGACGCACCGTCCTGATTCACCGCCGAACCCCGCACCACCGCCAGGACCCGACGCCCGTCACGCCGCGCGTCCGACAACCGCTGCACCACCAGCACACCCACGCCCTCGCCCCACGCGGTGCCGTCCGCCGATTCGGCGAAGGCCTTGCAGCGGCCGTCCGCCGACAGCCCGCCCTGGCGGGAGAACTCGATGAAGGCACCCGGGGTCGCCATCACGGTGACGCCACCCGCCAGGGCCAGGTCGCACTCGCCGGACCGCAGCGCCTGCGCCGCCAGGTGCAACGCCACCAACGACGACGAACACGCCGTGTCCACCGTCACCGCCGGCCCCTCGAAGCCGAACGAGTACGCCACCCGGCCCGACAACACGCTCGCCGAGGCACCGGTCGCGCCGAACCCGGCGAGCGACTCCCCGGCCTGCCGCACGACGGTCTCGTAGTCCTGACCGTTGGTGCCGGCGAACACCCCGACCCGGCTGCCGCGCAGCGCGAGGGGCTCGACCCGGGCGTCCTCGAACGCCTCCCAGGCGACCTCCAGCAGCAGCCGCTGCTGCGGGTCCATCGCCAGCGCCTCACGCGGCGAGATGCCGAAGAACTCCGCGTCGAAGCCACCCGCGTCGGCCAGGAACGCCCCCCGGGAGACGTAGGAGTCGGATCCGGCCAGCGACTCCAGGTCCCAGTGCCGGTTGGTCGGGAAGTCCGACATCGCGTCGGCACCGGCGGTCAGCAGCTCCCAGAGCCCTTCCGGGGACTCGGCTCCGGCGGGGAAACGGCAGCCCATGCCGACGATGACGATCGGGTCGTCGCCCACCACGGTGCCGGTGACGGCGGCGGGGACGGGAAGGGCCTGCCCGCCGAGCAGCTCGGCGTGGATGTGTCCGGCCAGGGCCGCCGAGTTCGGGTAGTCGAAGGCGAGCGTGCTCGGCAAGGCGAGGCCGGTCGCCGCGTCGAGCCGGTTGCGCAGCTCGACCGCCGCGAGCGAGGTGAAGCCGAGGTCCTGGAACGCCCGGTCCGGTGCGACCCGCTCGGCGGACTCGTGGCCCAGCACGGCGGCGACCTCGGCACGGACGAGCTCGCCGAGAGCGCGCAGCTGCTCCGCACCGGACATTCCCGACAGGCGGAGGCGCAGGTCGGCCGCCGGCACGGGGGCGTCAGCGGCTCCCGCCGGGCCGGCCTCAGCCAGGAGGTCTCCGACCAGCGGGTGGGGGCGCCGACCGCCGGTGGCGGCCACCCGGGCCCAGTCGATGTCGGCCACCACGAGGTACGTCTCGTCGCGGTCCAGCGCCCGGGTGAGGGCGCGTACGGCCGTCTCCGGCGCCATCGCGCCGAAGCCGGTGCGCCTCAGCCGCTGCTCGAACTCCCCGGCGCTCACCCCGCCGTCGGCCCACAGGCCCCAGGCGAGCGAGGTCCCCGGGAGCCCTTCGGCGCGGCGCCGCTGCGCCAGCGCGTCGAGGAAGGCGTTGCCCGGCGCGTAGGTGGTCTGCCCGGCGGCGCCCATGAGACCGGCGAGGGAGGAGAAGAGGACGAAGGCGGAGAGGTCCGCCCCCCGGGTCAGCTCGTCCAGGTTGCGCGCGGCGTCGGCCTTCGCCCGCAGGGCGGTGGCCAACTGGCCGACGCTCACCGCGTCGACCACGTTGTCGTCGAGGGCGGCAGCGGTGTGCACGACCGCGCTCAGCGGCAGCTCGTCGGGGATCGCGCCGAGCAGCGCCGCGAGCGCGGCCCGGTCGGCCACGTCGCAGGAGGCCAGGGTGACCCGGCTGCCGAGCCCGGCGAGTTCCTCGGCGAGGGCGCTCGCGCCCGGCGCCTCGCCACCCCGCCGGCTGACCAGCAGGAGATGCTCGGCGCCCTCGGCGGCCAACGCGCGTGCGACGTGTCCGCCGAGGGCCCCGGTGCCGCCGGTGATCAGCACAGTGCCGCGAGGCGTCCAGGAACGGCGCGGACCGGTGTCCCCGTACGTCGCACGGACGAGCCTGCGGGCGTGGGCGCCGTTCTGACGCAGGGCGACCTCGTCCTCCCGGCCGGTGCCGGCGATCAGCGTCCGGAGCATGCGCACGACGTTCTGGTCGGGCTGCCCGGGAACGTCGACGAGCCCGCCCCAACGGTGCGGGTGCTCGGCGCGCAGCACGCTCCCGAAGCCCCACGCCATCGCCTGCACGGGGTCGACGTGCCGGTCGCGGGAGCCGACGGATACCGCGCCACGGGTGGCGATCCAGAGCCGGGCGGTGAGCCCGGCGTCCCCGAGGGCCTGCGCGAGCGCGACCGTGCCGGCGAGGCCCGTCGGCACGGAGTCGGCCCCGGCGTACGGCCGGGTGTCGAACGCGAGCAGGGAGAGCACGGGCAGGGCGTCCGCGTCGCGGCCGGCCGACGCCTCGACGAGGTCGCGGGCGAGCCGCTTCCGGTCGCACGCGGCGTCGACCTCGACGATCCGCCCACCGGCGGCGCCGAGGGCAGCCGCCCAGTCCGCCACGGCCGCGTCGGCGTCGGCCGGCACGACGAGCAGGAAGTCGGTCGCCTCGGCGCGGGCGGGGTCGTCGGTGAGTGGCTGCCAGGCCACTCGGTAGCGCCAGGAGTCGAGGGTGGCCTCGGCGTCCCGGCGGCGTCGCCAGGTGGACAGCGCCGGCAGCACCTCCGCGAGCGGGGCGTCGGCGTCGACGGCCAGGCTCTCGGCGAGGGTCGTCAGGTCCTCCGCCTCGATCGTCCGCCAGAAGTCGTCGTCGGCCGCGCTACGCCCGGCGGCGGGGGGACGGTAGGAGCGCGTCGCGGCATTGATCCAGTAACGTCGATGGTCGAAGGCGTACGTCGGCAGGCCCACCACGCGCGGCCGGGCCCCGGCCTGAGCGTGGTACGCCGCCCAGTCGACAGCCACGCCCGCCACCCACAACTGCCCCAGCGCCGAGGTCAGCGCGGCGACCTCCGACTGGTCGCGCCGCACTGCCGGAACCCGCCGCACCGCACCATCCGCGACGACCTCCGCCACCATCGCCGTCAACGTCGCGTCCGGGCCGACCTCCAGGAACGTGTCGACCCCCTGCTCCCGCAACGCCGCCACCCCGTCGGCGAAGCGCACCGGCTGCCGCACGTGCCGCACCCAGTAGCCCGGATCGGTGATCTCCTGCACGTCCGCGACCGCCCCGGTCACGTTCGACACGATCGGAACCCGCGGCGGCTGCCACGACAGCCCCGCCACCACCGACGCGAACTCGTCCAACATCGGCTCCATCAACCGCGAGTGGAACGCGTGACTGACCGACAACTCCTTGACCCGCCACCCCCGCTCACGGGCGGCCGACACCACCGAGGCGACCTCGTCGGCGGCACCCGACACCACCACCGACGCCGGACCGTTCACCGCCGCGATGTCCACCGCCGCACCCGACGCCCCGATGACCTCCCGCACGTCGACCTCGGCGGCACCGACCGCCGCCATCACGCCACTGGCGGGCAGCGCCTGCATCAACCTGCCCCGAGCCGCCACCAACACACACGCATCGGCCAGGGACAGCATCCCCGCCACGTGCGCCGCGGTCACCTCACCGATCGAGTGACCCGCCAGGTAGTCGGCCCGCACACCCCAGGACGACAGCAGCTCCCACAACGCCACCTCGACCGCGAAGAGACCGGCCTGCGCGAAGACGGTCTGATCCACCAACCCGGCGTCGGCACTGCCCGCCTCGGCGAACACCACCTCCCGCAACGGACGCGGCAACAAGCCGTCGAACCGCGCACACACCTCGTCGAACGCCGAAGCGAAGACTGGGAACGCCTCGTACAGCTCCCGGCCCATCCCGGCGCGCTGCGAACCCTGACCCGTGAACAACACCGCCCGACGACCCGCCGACACCACACCCGCCGACCGGCCCTCGGCCACCGCCGACAGACCCGCCGTCAACTCCTCGACCGAGCCACCCCACACCACCGCACGGTGCTCCAACGCCGCCCGCGTCGTCGCCAACGACCACGACACATCCACCGGCGACACCGACCGACCCGACACGAACGACGCCAACCGCGCCGCCTGACCCGCCAGAGCCGCCTCGGAGCGCCCCGACACCACCCACGGCACCGGCAACCCGACCGGCGCGACGGGCGTCGGGGCGGGCTCCGGCTCGCCCTGCTCGATGATCACGTGGGCGTTGGTGCCGGAGATGCCGAACGACGACACACCCGCCCGACGCGGACGACCCACCCCCGGCCACGCCCGCGACCGCGTCACCAACTCCACCGCACCCGACGACCAGTCCACATGCGACGACGGCGCGTCCACGTGCAACGACGCCGGGACCACGCCCGCCCGCATCGCCAAGATCATCTTGATGACGCCCGCCACCCCGGCGGCCGCCTGCGTGTGACCGATGTTCGACTTCACCGATCCCAGCAGCAGCGCGTCACGCTCGTCGCGGTCCTGCCCGTACGTCGCCAGCAGCGCCTGCGCCTCGATCGGGTCACCCAACGTCGTGCCCGTGCCGTGCGCCTCCACCACGTCGACGTCCCCGACACCCAGCCGGGCGTTCGCGAGGGCCTGCCGGATCACCCGCTGCTGCGACGGACCGTTCGGCGCCGTCAAACCGTTCGACGCGCCGTCCTGGTTCACGGCGCTGCCACGCACCACCGCCAGAATCCGGCGCCCGTCGCGCCGGGCATCCGACAACCGCTGCACCAGCAGCACGCCGACGCCCTCGGACCAGCCGGTGCCGTCCGCCGTGTCGGAGAAGGACTTGCACCGGCCGTCGGGGGCCATGCCCCGCTGGCGGGAGAAGTCGATGAACGTCTCGGGCGTCGCCATCACGGTGACGCCACCGGCCAGCGCGAGGTCACACTCCCCGGACCGCAGCGCCTGCACCGCCAGGTGCAACGCCACCAGCGACGACGAACACGCCGTGTCCACCGTCACCGCCGGCCCCTCGAAGCCGAACGAGTACGCCACCCGACCCGACAACACGCTGCTGGCCGTGCCGACGCCGAGGTAGCCGTCGAGGGCCTCCGGAACGTCGGACAGCCCGGCGGCGTGGTTGTGGTACATCATGCCGGCGAACACGCCGACCGGGCGGCCCCGCAGCGCCAGCGGGTCGATCCGGGCGTCCTCGATCGCCTCCCACGAGGTCTCCAGCAGCAGTCGTTGCTGCGGGTCCATGGCGAGGGCCTCGTGCGGCGAGATCTTGAACAGGGTGGCGTCGAAGTCGCCGGCGTCGGTCAGGAAGCCGCCCTCGCGGGCGTAGCTGCTGCCCCTGCGCGCGCCGGACGGGTCGTACAGGTCGTCGACGTCCCACCCCCGGTCGGCGGGGAAGCCCGTGATGCCGTCCCCGCCGGACACGAGGAGGTCCCACAGCTGCTCCGGGGAGCGTACGCCGCCGGGGTAGCGGCAGCTCATGCCGACGATCGCGATCGGCTCGTCGAGCGCCGCGACGGCGGCGACCGGGGCCGGCAGCGGACCGGCGTCGGTGCCGGTCTCGGCGTCCAGGTGGTCGGCCAGGGCGAGCGGGGTCGGGTGGTCGAAGACCAGGGTCGCCGGCAGGCGCAGGCCGGTCACCGCGCCCAGCCGGTTGCGCAGCTCGACGGCGGTCAGCGAGTCGAAGCCCAGCTCGGTGAACGGGCGTCCGGCCTCGACGGCGGCGGCGTCGGCGTACCCCAGCACCGCCGCGACCTGGTCGAGGACGAGCCGCAGCAGGGCCGCGGCGCGCTCCTCGCGGTCGAGCCCGGCGAGCCGTTCGGTCAGGGCGGCGGTCTCCGCCGGCCCGGACCGCGCGGCGCGGCGCCGGGGCGCGCGGACCAGGCCACGCAGGACCGACGGCAGGGTGCCCGTCTCGGCCTGGGCGCGCAGCGCCGGGCCGTCCAGCACCATGGGCACCGTCGCGGGCAGACCGGTCAGCAGGGCGGCGTCGAAGAGGGCGAGGCCGTCCGCCTCAGGGATCGGGCGGACGCCCGCGCGGGCCAGCCGGTCGGTGTCGGCCCGGTCGAGGCCGGCGGTCATGCCGCCGCCCGACTCGACCCACGGCCCCCAGGCCAGGGAGAGCGCCGGGAGTCCCGCGGCCCGTCGCCGGTGGGCGAGCGCGTCCAGGAAGGCGTTGGCCGCCGCGTAGTTGGCCTGGCCGGGGCTGCCCGTCACGCCCGCCGCCGAGGAGTAGGTGACGAAGAGCGCGAGGCCGTGGGCGGCGGTCAGCTCGTGCAGGTGCGCGGCGGCGTCCACCTTCGGCCGGAGCACCTCGTCGAGGGACTCGGCGGTGAGGGAGGTCAGGGTGCGGTCGGCCAGCACGCCGGCGGTGTGCACCACGCCGGTCAGCGGGTGCGCGGGGTCGATCCGGCCCAGCAGCGCGGCGAGGGCGTCGGGGTCGGCGGCGTCGCACGCTTCGACCGTCGCGGTGGCGCCGAACCCGGCGAGGTCGGCGAGCAGGTCGGCGGCGCCGTCCGCGTCGGTCCCGCGCCGGTTGGTCAGCACCAGGTGGCGGACCCCGTGCCGGGTGACCAGGTGGCGGGCCAGGAGCGCGCCGAGGGCGCCGGTGCCGCCGGTGACCAGGACCGTGCCGTCCGGGTCCAGCGCCGGCGCCGGCGCGTCGGGTTCCGGGGCGGCGACGAGCCGGGGCACCCGGACCACGCCGTCGCGCACCGCCGCCTGCGGCTCGTCGGCCCCCAGCAGGCCGGCGAGGGCGGACGCGGAGTTCTCCCGGTCGTCGACGTCGACGACCAGGAACCGGCCGGGGTGCTCGGCCTGCGCCGACCGGAGCAGGCCCCACACGGCGGCGCCGGCCAGGTCGGTGACGTCCGCGTCGTCGTCCGTGGCGACGGCGCCGCTGGTGAGGACCACCAGCCGGGACCCCCCGGTGTGGCGCTCGGCGGCGAGCCAGCCCTGGAGCACGGCGAGGACCCCGGCGACCAGGTCGTGGACCGGGCCGGGGTCGGTCGCGGCGGCACCGGCCACCGGGAACAGCACGACGTCGGGCACACCGGCGTCGCAGAGCGCGTCGAGGTCGGCATGCCGGGCGGCGGTCACGCCGGCCGGCAGCGGCGCGGGGCGGTCGCCGAGCACCGCCCAGGTCGTGCCGTCGGGCGCGCCCACGCCGCCGGCGTGCCGGGACCAGTCCAGGCGGAACAGCGAGCGACGCCACGGTGATCCGCCGGAGGTGAGTTCCCCGGCCGGCAGGGGCCGCAGCACCAGGGACCCGACCCGGGCGACGGCCTCACCGGCGGCGTCCGCGACCAGCATGGCCACCGTGTCTGGTCCGGTGGGGGTCAGCCGTACCCGCAGCGTGTCGGCGCCGTGGGCGGACAGCGTCACGTCCGACCAGGAGAACGGCAGCCGGGCCTCGCCGGGGTCGACGATGCCGAGCCCGACCGCCTGCACTGCGGCGTCGAGCAGGGCCGGGTGCAGCCCGTACCCGCCGGCCTCGTCGGCCGCCGGCTCGGGCAGTGCCACCTCGGCGTACACGTCGGCACCGACCCGCCAGGCGGCGCGCAGCCCCTGGAAGGCCGGGCCGTACGCGAACCCGGCCTGCGCCGCCCGCCCGGTCAGCTCCGACACGTCCAGGGCGGTGGCGCCGGTCGGCGGCCAGTCCGCCAGCGTGGCCCCGCCGTCCCCGGATGCCGGGGCGAGCAGGCCGGTGGCGTGCCGGACCCAGAGGTCGTCGGTGCCGGACCGCCGGGCGTGGACCGTCAACTGCCACGCCTCGCCGCCAGTGCGTTCGGCGGCGACCTGCACGTCGACGCCGCCGGTCTCCGGCAGCACCAGCGGCGCTTCCAGGGTCAGCTCGGCGAGCCGGTCGGCGCCGACCTCCGCGCCGGCCCGCAGCGCCAACTCCACGAAGCCGGTCCCGGGGAAGAGCACCACGTCGCGTACGGCGTGCTCGGCCAGCCAGGGCTGGCTCTGCACCGACAGCCGGCCGGTGAGCGTCACCTCGTCGCCGTCGGCCGAGCGGAACACCGCGCCGAGCAGCGGGTGGCCGGTCGGGGTGAGCCCGGCGGCGGTCACGTCGGCGGGCTGCGGCAGGGGCAGCAGCCAGTAGCGCTCGCGCTGGAACGCGTACGTCGGCAGGTCGACCGGCACGGGCGGGCCGTCGAACAGGGCCGCCCAGTTCACCGGCACGCCCCGGGCCCAGACGGTGGCCGCGGCGGCGAGCGCGGTCGCCGCCTCGTCGTGGTCGGCGCGCAGCATCGGGCCGCAGACCGCCTGGTCCGCGCCGACGATCTCCTGGGTCAGCGCGGAGAGCACCCCGCCCGGGCCCACCTCGACGTACGCGCCCACCCCGAGCTCGCGCAGGGTGGCCACGGCCGCGTCGAAGCGGACCGTGTCGCGGACGTTGCGCAGCCAGTACGCCGGGGAGCGCACCTCGTCGGGGTCGAGCACCGCGCCGGTCACGGTGGAGACCACCGGGATCCGGGGCGCGGCGAAGGTCAACCGCCCGAGCACGTCGCCGAACGCGTCGAGCATCGGGTCCATCCGGGCGGAGTGGAACGCGTGGCTGACCCGCAGCCGCCTGGTGTTCCGGCCGAGGGCCGCGAAGTGCTCGGCGACCGCCAGCACCGCGTCCTCGTCGCCGGAGACGACGACGGACTCCGGGCCGTTGACGGCGGCCAGCCCGGCGCCGGCCACCCCGCCGGCCGTGTCGAGATGCTGGCGCACCTCCGCCTCGGTGGCACGGATCGACACCATCGCGCCGCCGGTGGGCAGCGCCTGCATCAGGGCGCCCCGGGCGGCGACCAGGCGGGCGGCGTCCGGCAGCGACAGCACGCCAGCGATGTGCGCGGCGGCCACCTCGCCGACCGAGTGTCCGGTCACGAAGTCCGGCACGACGCCCCAGGACTCGACGAGCCGGTAGGCGGCCACCTCGACGGCGAACAGCGCCGCCTGGGCGTACCCGGTGCGGTCGAGCACCTCGGCGGGACCGTCGAGCACGTCGCGCAGGGGCCGGTCGAGGTGCCGGTCCAGTTCCGCGCAGGCGGCGTCGAACGCCGCGGCGAAGACCGGGAACGCGGCGTACAGCTGCCGGCCCATCCCGATCCGTTGGGCGCCCTGCCCGGTGCAGAGCACGGCGACCCGGGTGGGGCTGGCGACCCCGCGCCGCACGGACGCCGCCGGGACGCCGTCGGCCAGCGCGCCGAGCCCGGCGAGCAGCTCGTCGCGGTCGGCCCCTAGCACCACCGCCCGGTGTTCCAGGACGGACCGTCCGGTGGCCAGGGCCCGGCCCACCGCGGCCGGCGCGACGTCGGGGTGCTCGGCGAGCCAGGTGCGCAGCCGGTCGGCCTGGGCGCCGAGCGCGGCGGCGCTGCGGGCGGAGACGACCCACGGCAGCGGGTCGGGCCCGGCCACCGCGTCGGTGTCGGTGGCCGGCTGCGGGGCGGGCGGGGCGGCCTCGACGATGACGTGGGCGTTGGTGCCGCTGACGCCGAAGGAGGAGACGCCGGCGCGCATGGGCCGGGACCCGCGCGGCCACGGGCGCGGCTCGCGGAGCAGGTCCACCGCGCCGGCCGACCAGTCGACGTGCGGGGACGGCTCGTCGACGTGCAGGGTCCGGGGCAGGAGGCCGTGCCGCATCGCCATGACCATCTTGATCACGCCGGCGACGCCGGCCGCGGCCTGGGTGTGCCCGAGGTTGGACTTGATCGAGCCGAGCCAGAGGGGCTGGTCTTCGGCCCGGTCCCGGCCGTAGGTGGCGAGCAGCGCCTGCGCCTCGATGGGGTCGCCGAGGCGGGTGCCGGTGCCGTGGGCCTCCACCGCGTCCACGTCGGCCGGGGAGAGCCGGGCGTTCGCGAGGGCCTGGCGGATCACCCGCTGCTGCGACGGGCCGTGCGGCGCGGTGAGCCCGTTCGAGGCGCCGTCCTGGTTGACGGCGGTGCCGCGCACCACGGCGAGCACCGGGTGGCCGTTGCGCTGGGCGTCGGAGAGCCGTTCCAGCAGCAGCAGCCCGGCGCCCTCGCTCCAGCCGGTGCCGTCGGCGGCGGCGGCGAAGGACTTGCACCGCCCGTCCGGGGAGAGGCCGCGCTGGCGGCTGAAGCCGATGAACGTGTCGGGGCTGGACATGACGGTGACGCCGCCGGCCAGCGCGAGCGTGACCTCGCCGGAGCGCAGGGCCTGCACGGCCAGGTGCAGCGCCACCAGCGAGGACGAGCAGGCGGTGTCGACGGTCACCGCCGGGCCCTCGAACCCGAAGGTGTACGCGATCCGGCCGGAGACGACGCTGCCGTGGTTGCCGGTGCCGACGAACGCCTCGACCTCCTCCGGCACGCCGTTGAGGCGGGAGACGTAGTCGTGGTACATGACGCCGGTGAAGACACCCGTCCGGCTGCCCTTGAGCGAGTCGGCGGCGATGCCGGCCCGTTCCACCGCCTCCCAGGCGACCTCCAGCAGCAGCCGCTGCTGCGGGTCCATCGCCAGCGCCTCGCGGGGGGAGATGCCGAAGAACCCGCCGTCGAACTCCCCGGCGTCGTGCAGGAAGCCGCCCTCGCGGGTGTACGACTTGCCGTGGGCGTCCGGGTCGGGGTCGTAGAGGTTCTCCACGTCCCAGCCCCGGTCCGCCGGGAACGGCGTGACGGCGTCGACGCCGGACTCGACCAGCCGCCACAGCGCCTCGGGGGTCCGCACCCCGCCCGGGTAGCGGCAGCCCATCCCCACGATCGCGATCGGCTCGTGGTTCTGCTCGTCGACGGCCCGCAGGCGTTCGCTGGTCTCGTGCAGATCAGCGGTGACGCGCTTGAGGTACTCGCGGAGCTTGGCTTCGTTCGCCATCGGGTTGATCACCTGTCGCTAAGGGGCAAGCGGCGGACTCGTGGTCAGGATCGGCCGAACTTCTGGTCGATGAAGTCGAACAGCTCGTCGTCCGAGGCCTCGTCGAGGGCCTGGCTGACGTCGGCCGGCCGGTCGGTGGCGTCGCTCCACCTGGTGACCAGCGCCCGGAGTCGGACCGCCACGGCGGTACGCGTCTCGTCGTCGCCGGCCAGTCGTTCCAGCTCCTCCGGCCCGGTGGCGGCGAACGCGGCCTCCAGCCGGTCCAACTCGGCCAGCAGGCTCGACGCGGGTGCCGGCGGGGCGGCGTCGGCCAGCAGGAAGTCGGCGAGGGCGGCGGGCGTGGGGCAGTCGAAGATCAGGCTCGCCGGCAGCCGGATCCCGGTGACGGCGGTCAGCCGGTTGCGCAGCTCCACCGCGGTCAGCGAGTCGAAGCCGAGGCCGGTGAACGTCTGCCCGGACGGAACCACGGTGGCCGGCGGGTAGCCGAGCACCTCGACGACCTGCGCCTTGACCAGATCCTCGACCAGTCGGCCGCGCTCGGCCTCGGGCGTGCCGGCCAGCCGTTGCGCGAAGGACGGCCCGCCGTCGCCGCCGCCGTCGACGACGCGCCGCCGGGCCCGGACCAGGCCGCGCAGCGGCGCCGGGAGCTGGCCGGCGTCGGCCTGGCGGCGCAGCGCGGCGGGGTCGAGCAGCGCCGGCACCAGATGGGGGCGGCCGCCGCGCAGGCTGGCGTCGAAGAGGTGCAGCGCCTGGCCGGTGTCGAGCGGGCTGAGGCCGTTGCGGCTCATCCGTTGCCGCTGGGCGGCGTCGAGTGCGCCGGTCATCCCGCTGTCTGCGGCCCAGAGTCCCCAGGCCAGGGAGGTGGCGGCGAGGCCGGAGGCGCGCCGGTGGTGGGCGAGACCGTCCAGGAACGCGTTCGCGGCGGCGTAGTTGCCCTGCCCGGGGCCGCCGAGGACGCCGGCGACCGACGAGAAGAGGACGAACATCGACAGGTTCCGCCCCCGGGTCAGCTCGTGCAGGTGCCAGGCGGCGTCGGCCTTGGCGGAGAGCACGGCGGACATCCGTTCGGGGGTCAGCGCCGAGATCACCGCGTCGTCGAGGACGCCGGCGGCGTGGACCACGCCGGTGAGCGGGTGCTCGGCGGGGACGTCGGCCAGCAGGGCGGCGAGGGAGTCGCGGTCCGCCACGTCGCCGGCCACCAACCGGGCCTGCGCGCCCAGGGCGGTCAGCTCGGCCAGCAGCTCCGCCGCGCCGGGGGCGTCGGCGCCCCGCCGGCTGACGAGCAGCAGACGGCGCACCTTGTGGGCGCTGACCAGGTGCCGGGCCAGCAGGCCGCCGAGGGCCCCGGTGGCCCCGGTGACCAGGACCGTCCCGTCGGGGTCGAGTTCGGCGCCCAGCGCCGGGTCGAGGACGGCGGGCGTGAGCCGGGGCGCCAGCACCCGATCGTCCCGGACCGCCAGTTGGGGTTCGCCGGTGGCGACCGCGCGGGCCACCAGGTCCACCGTGCCCGGCTCCGGTCGCCGCGCCTCGTCGAGGTCCACGAGCACGAAGCGGTCGGGGTGCTCCGCCTGGGCCGAGCGCAGCAGGCCCCAGACCGCGGCGCCGGGCAGGTCGGTCGTCCGGCCGGTGTCGCCGGCGGCGACGGCCCCCCGGGTCAGCACGACCAGCCGCCGGTCCGCCAGCCGGTCGTCGGCGAGCCAACCCTGGACGGCGGTCAGCACGGCGCCGAGCCGGGTCCGGGTCGCGGCGGGGACCGGGGCGCGCTCGTCGTCGGCGTACGCCGCGAGCAGCACCAGCTCCGGGTCGAGCCGACCGGAGTCGACCGCCTCGGCCAGCTCGGTGAGCCCGTACCGGGCGAGGCCGGACAGGCCGGCCGGGTCGTCGCCGAGGAGCACCGCGTGGGCGGTCGTCGGGGCGCCGGCCGGCACGCTCTGCCAGGCGACGTCGAACAGCGAGTCGACGCCGGTGCCGGTGCCGCGTACCTGGTCGGCGGTCACCGGGCGGGAGATCAGCGAGGCGATCCGGGCGACGGGGGCGCCGGCCGGGTCGGCCAGGGTCAGGGTGACCCCGCCGCCGCTGCGCCGGGCACGGACCCGCAGCGCGGTCGCGCCGACCGCCGAGAGGGTGACGCCGGTCCAGGCGAAGGGCAGGCGTACGCCGGACGCCTCCCCGTCCTCGTCGACCAGGCCGACGACGTGCAGCGCCGCGTCCAGCAGCGCGGGGTGGATGCCGAAGCCGGCGACCTCGGTGCCGTCGGGCACCGCCACCTCGGCGCAGACCTCGTCGTCGGTACGCCAGACGGCGCGCAGGCCACGGAAGAGCGGGCCGTACTCGACGCCCAGCCGGGACAGCTCGGTGTAGATCGCGTCGACCCCGACGACGGCGGCGGCCGTGGGCGGCCAGGGCGACGGCTCGGGCCCGTCGGGCCGCGGCGCGGCGGGTGAGAGGACGCCCGTCGCGTGGCGGTCCCACTCCCCGTCCGGGTCGGCGGCGGCCCGGGAGTGGATGGTGACCGGCCGGCGTCCCTCCTCGTCCGCCGTGCCGAGCTTGACCTGCACCGCCCGGGCGTCCTGCCCGGCGAGCGCCAGCGGCGCCTGGAGGGTTAGCTCGTCCAGCGCGTCGCAGCCGACCTGCGCCCCCGCGTGCAGGACCATCTCGACCAGGGCGGCGCCGGGCACCACCACCGAGTCCCAGACGACGTGTTCGGCGAGCCACGGGTGGGTCCGCGCGGAGAGTTCGGTGCCGAAGACCCGTACGTCGTCGTCGGCCACCCGTACGGCGGCGCCGAGCAGCGCGTGGTCGACGGGTCGGACGCCGAGTCCGGGCGCCCCCACGCCGCCCGTGGTGGTGGCGTTGAGCCAGTAGCGCTGGTGGTCGAAGGCGTACGTGGGCAGGGCGACCGTGCGGGGGCGGGCTCCGGCGCCGGTGAGGTATCCGGCCCAGTCGACGTGGCCGCCGGTGACGTACCACTCGGCCAGGGCGGTGCGCAGCGTGGCGGCCTCGGAGTGGCCGGCACGCAGCGTGGCGGTGAACCGGACGTCGCCGGCCTCCTCGACGCAGTCCTGTGCCATCGCGGTCAGCACGGCGTCGGGGCCCAGCTCCAGGAACTGCGTCACGTCCTGCTGGTGCAGGGTACGCACCGCGTCGGCGAAGCGCACCGGCTGCCGCACGTGCCGCACCCAGTAGCCCGGATCGGTGATCTCCTGCGCGTCCGCGACCGCCCCGGTCACGTTCGACACGATCGGAATCCTCGGCGGCTGCCACGACAGCCCCGCCACCACCGAGGCGAACTCGTCCAACATCGGCTCCATCAACCGCGAATGGAACGCGTGACTGACCGACAGTTCCTTGACCCGCCACCCCCGCTCACGGGCGGCCGACACCACCGACGCGACGTCGTCGGCGGCACCCGACACCACCACCGACGCCGGACCGTTCACCGCCGCGATGTCCACGCCCGCAGCCGCAGCGTCCATGACCTCCCGCACTGCCGCCTCGGACGCACCGATCGCCGCCATCACCCCACCGGACGGCAACGCCTGCATCAACCGACCCCGCGCCGAAACCAGGACACACGCATCCGCCAGGGACACCATCCCCGCCACGTACGCCGCCGTCACCTCACCAATCGAATGACCCGCCAGGAAGTCCGCCCGCACACCCCACGACGCAAGCAGCTCCCACAACGCCACCTCCACCGCGAACAACCCCGCCTGCGCGAAGACGGTCTGATCCAGCAGCGCCGCCTCGGCGGAACCCGCCTCGGCGAACACCACCTCCCGCAACCCACGCGGCAGATGCGCATCGATCTCGGCACACACCTCGTCGAAGGCCGAAGCGAACACGGGGAACGCCTCGTACAGCTCGCGGCCCATCCCGACGCGCTGCGAACCCTGACCCGTGAACAACACCGCCCGACGACCCGCCGACACCACACCCGACACCGCCGGCCGACCCTCAGCCACCGCCGCCAGACCGGCGGCCAGCTCGTCGACGTCCGCGCCCCACACCACCGCACGGTGCTCCAACGCCGCCCGCGTCGTCGCCAACGACCACGACACATCCACCGACGACAGACCCGAACGATCACGCACGAACGACGCCAACCGCGCCGCCTGACCCGCCAGAGCCGCCTCGGAGCGCCCCGACACCACCCACGGCACCGGCAACCCGACGGGCTCCGCCTCGACCTCGGGATCGGGCTCCGGCTCCGGCCGCTCCAGGATCACGTGCGCGTTGGTGCCTGAGATGCCGAACGACGACACACCCGCCCGACGCGGACGACCCACCCCCGGCCACGCCCGCGACCGCGTCACCAACTCCACCGCACCCGACGACCAGTCCACATGCGACGACGGCGCGTCCACGTGCAACGTCGCCGGCACCACCCCATGCCGCATCGCCAAAATCATCTTGATGACGCCCGCCACCCCGGCAGCCGCCTGCGTGTGACCGATGTTCGACTTGACCGACCCCAGCAGCAACGGCACGTCCCGACCCTGCCCGTACGTGGCCAGCAGGGCCTGCGCCTCGATCGGGTCACCCAACGTCGTGCCCGTGCCGTGCGCCTCCACCACGTCCACGTCAGCCGCCGACAGACCCGCACTCGCAAGGGCCTGCCGGATCACCCGCTGCTGCGACGGACCGTTCGGCGCCGTCAAACCGTTCGACGCACCGTCCTGGTTCACCGCCGTGCCGCGCACCACGGCCAGGATCGGGCGCCCGTCGCGTTGCGCGTCCGACAGGCGCTGCACCAGCAGCACGCCCACGCCCTCGGCGAGCGCCGTGCCGTCCGCCGCGTCGGCGAACGCCCGGCACCGGGCCACCGGCGACAGGTTGCCCTGCCGGGTGAAGTCGACGAACACCGCCGGGGTGGGCATCACCGTCACACCACCGGCCAGAGCGAGGTCACACTCCCCGGACCGCAGCGCCTGCACCGCCAGGTGCAACGCCACCAGCGACGACGAGCACGCCGTGTCGACCGTGACCGCCGGCCCCTCGAAGCCGAACGAGTACGCCACCCGACCCGAGGCGATGCTGCCCGCGTTTCCGAGACCCAGGTAGTCCTGCACGCCTGCCGGCGGGGTCTCCGGCGGGTGGGCGTACCCGCTGTGGGTCATGCCGGCGAAGACCCCGACCCGGGCGCCCTTCAGGCTGGTGGGGTCGATGCCCGCCGACTCGACGGCCTCCCAGGACGTCTCCAGCAGCAGCCGCTGCTGCGGGTCCATGGCGAGGGCCTCGCGCGGCGAGACCCCGAACAGCCGGGGGTCGAACTCGGCGGCGTCGGGCACGAAGCCGCCCTCGCGGACCGACGAGGTGCCCGGCCGGGAGCGCTCGGGGTCGTAGAGCGTGTCCAGGTCCCAGCCACGGTCGGTGGGGAAGGAGGCGATGGCGTCGCCGCCGGCCGCGACGAGGTCCCACAGCTCCTCGGCCGTCCGCACCCCGCCCGGGAACCGGCAGCCCGTACCGACGATCGCGATCGGCTGCTGAGCCTCGGCCTCGACGTCACGCAGCCGTTGCCGGGTCCGCCGC
Organism: Micromonospora sp. URMC 107; assembly: GCF_051386315.1. NCBI lineage: Bacteria > Bacillati > Actinomycetota > Actinomycetes > Micromonosporales > Micromonosporaceae > Micromonospora > Micromonospora sp. URMC 107. Next base: position 26,654 of record NZ_JBPQTK010000041.1, on the reverse strand, counting down.
AGGTCCGCGGTGACTCTCTTCAGGTACTCCCGGAGCTTCTCTTCGGTGTCCATCAACCCAGCCCATCGCGATTCACGGCGGAGACTCGACGTAAGCGACGGTACGAATGCGCAGAAGTCTCAGGCGACACCTGTATCTGTCGTTCGGCTCGCTCGGCCGAGAGCCACGCAGATCCCCATCTGCGGGGAGAAGTTATTGGGTGTGCGCGAGCGCGGACAACCCCTAACCAGGCAACCGACCAGCTAGGGGTGTCCGGTCCCCACCCGTCGCACTAGCGTCGCCTCGACCGGGTCTGTCTCGATCCGGCCGGGAATCGCAGTCGCCGGAAGGACCGCCAAGGATGACCACGCCAGATACCGACAACGGCTTGTGGGTGCGACGCTTCCACCCGGCTCCGGGTGGCGCGAGGCGATTGGTGTGCCTGCCCCACGCCGGCGGGTCGGCCAGCTTCTACTTCCCCGTCTCCCGCAGCCTCTCCCCCGGCGTCGAGGTGCTGTCGATCCAGTACCCGGGCCGGCAGGACCGGCGCCACGAAAAGTGCATCGGTGACATCCACCAGCTCGCGCGGGAGGTCCACACCGTGCTGCGGCCGTGGCTGGACGAGCCGGTGGCCATCTTCGGGCACAGCATGGGGGCCAGCGTCGGGTTCGAGCTCGCCCGGCTGATCGAGCAGGACGGGGGTACCGCCGCGCACCTGTTCGCGTCCGGCCGCCGGGCGCCGTCCCAGGCGCGGCACGAGACGGTGCACCTGCTCGACGACGAGGGCCTGCTGGCCGACGTCCGGAAGCTGAGCGGCACCAACTCCGCCATCCTCGGCGACCCGGAGATGCTGCGGGCCGCGTTGCCGGCGATCCGCAGCGACTACCGCGCCGCGGAGACCTACACCTACCGGCCGGGTCCGCCGCTGAGCTGCCCGATCACCGTCTTCACCGGCGACGACGACCCGAAGACGACGGTCGAGGAGGCCCGGGCCTGGTCGACCCACACCACCGGGCCGTTCGATCTCAAGGTCTACCCCGGCGGGCACTTCTTCCTGGCCGAGCACCAGCCGGCGGTCCTGCGGGCCATCTCGACGGCCCTGACCGCGACGCCGGCCATCTGATCTCCACCGGCCGAGGGGCCCGTCCACCGGTGTCACGACCGGTCGGCGGGCCCCTCGTACGTGCGGGACGTCACCGCTTGTGGCCGACCGCGATCACGTAGTCGAGCTGCGCCAGCTCGCGCTTCATGAGGTTCTGGTTCTTCCAGTGCGCGGCCATGCTCTTGCGCACGGCGGGCTTGACGGCGGCGCGGAACTCGGGGTCGTTGGTCCGTTCGGCCATGTACGCCCGCCAGCCCTCCCAGGTGCGGTCCTTGATGGAGTGCACCTCCGGGTTGGCGAAGCCGGCCTCGACGAGCTCCTGCCGGTACGTGTCCCGGTCGTGCCAGTTCTCCTTCGGGATGCTGAACTTGACGAAGCTCAGCGGGCCGGACTGGATGGCCGCCCGCACGACGTCGCCGCTGACCGGGATGATGTCGGCCGTGGCCAGCACGCCACCCGGGCGGAGCACCCGCAGCGCCTCGGCGAAGAACGCGCTGCGCGGGTAGAAGTGGAAGGCCGACTCCAGGGCGACGACCCGGTCGAAGGTGTTGTCCTCGAAGGGCAGTTCGGTGGCGCTGCCCAGCCGGAAGTCGGTCCGGTCCGCGAGGCCCTCCTCGCGGGCCCGCCGCTGCGCCGCCTCGACGTGGTGCGGGGTGATGTTCAGCCCGTACACCTTGGCGACCCGGCGCTCGCGCAGCCACTTGAAGTCCTGGTCGGCGTAGCCGAAGCCCACGTCGAGGACGGTGTCGTCGGGCTTGAGCCCGGCGGCGTCGGCCAGCTTGTCGGCCAGCGCCTCGGCCGCCGTGTCGAGGTCGGTGACCCCGTCCTCCCAGTAGCCGACGTTCATGTAGTGGGTACGGCGGGCCGCGAACTCCACGTCGGGCGACTGGATCTCGTAGAAGCGCCGGACCCGGGTGATGGGGTCGGCGGTGAAGACAGTGCGGATCGCCCGGCCGGCGATCTTCAGGTTCTCGAACATGTGGGTTCCTTCCGGTGGGTGGATGCCGATCAGCCGCGCCGGACCTGCTCGCGCAGGTCCTCGACGAGCGCGGGCACACCGGCCGGGTCAGCGGCTGTGCCGAAGACGTAGAAGTCGGGCCGGACGAGCACCGCGACGGCGTCGTACCGCTTGAGGTGGGACAGGTACACGTCGTCGAGGTCGAAGGCGATCGGCACGGCGCCGGGCGCGGGGGCGGGCGCGCCGGCGGGGACGACCCGGACCACCCGGGCGTCGAGCGAGTCCAGGAAGGTCCGGGCGTCCGCGTCGAGCAGGCCGTCGGGGTCCTCGGCGCAGAGCAGGACGAAGCCGGTGCCGACGACCTCGTCGAAGAGCCCGGCGCGACCGTCGACCTCGACGCGCCCCTGCGGCATCGGCACGCCGGCGCCGGCCGCGGGGGCCTCGGCCGTACGGCCGTGCAGGACCCCGCCGACCAGGGGTTCCAGCAGGGAACGGGTGCGCGGCCGGGAGGTGCGCCGGCGCAGTTCGGCGAGCATGACGGCGTCCCGGCCGGCCGCGGCGGTGCGGTCGGTCTCGCAGATCACCGTGCCCGAGTCCATCGACATCCGGATGGCGTGCTGCACGTGCGCGCAGCGCTCCTCCTGGTAGGTGTCCAGCAGCGCCTCGTCGGCGAGGCCGCGGTGCACCAGGTCGAGCTTCCAGGCGAGGTTGAGGGCGTCCCGGAAACCCGAGCTCATCCCCTGCCCCATGAACGGCGGCATCACGTGCGCCGCGTCACCGGCGATCAGGATCCGGCCGGAGCGCCAGCGGTCGGCCGAGCACGCCTGGGTGGTGTAGACGCCGTACCGCTCCAGGGTGGCGTTCTCCGGTGTGATGTCGAAGAGGCCGAGCAGCCGCCACACGCTCTCGACGCTCTCGAACTCCTCCCGGCTCTCCCCCGGCACCCGCATGAACTCCCACCGCCGGTGCCCGGGGCCCGCCGACACCGCCGTGCGGGGGCGTGCCGGGTCGCAGACCTGGAGATTGTTCGGCTTGAACTCGCGGGCCTCGTGCGGCACCACGTCGCAGACCAGCCAGTCGTACGTGAAGCCGAGGTCGGTGACGCCGCTGCCCAGGTGCTCCCGCACGAAGCTGTTGGCCCCGTCGCAGCCGACGACCCAGCGGGCCGCGCGGACCTCCTCGCCCTGCGGCCCGGCGATGGTGACCTCGACCCGGTCGTCGTGCTCGACCAGGCCGGTCACCTGGTACGGGCGCAGCACCGTGACGCCCGGCAGTTCCGCTCCCCGCTCGGCGAGCAGCGCCTCCAGCCCGGGCTGGTAGAAGGAGACCGAATCGGGCCAGCCCATCGGGCCGTCGCCGGTCACCTTGACGTGCAGCAGGGTCCGGCCGAAGCCGTTCTTGAAGGTGTACTCGCCCGACGACTCGACCACGGGGCCGAGCCGGTCGGCGACGCCGGCGGCGGCCAGGATGCGGCTCGCCTCCCCGTCGTACGACACGGCACGCGGGAAGTTGTACGGGGTGGCCCACCGCTCGACCGCCGTGACGGTGAGTCCTCGCTGCGCCAGCAGGATCGTGAGCATCTCACCGACGGGGCCGTACCCCACGATCAGGACGTCGGTCATCAGCATCGGTATCGGTTCCTCGCGGGTCGGTCGGACACGGTGTCGACAGGGACGACTCGCGCCGTGCGGCGCGGCCGGGCGGCCATCAGAGACCGAGTTCGGAGTCGATGAGGTCGAAGAGGTCGTCGTCGCTGGCCTGTTCGAGGTCGAGGTCGGGATCGCCGCCCGAGCCGGCGCGCATCGTGCGCCACTTGGCGATGAGCACCTCCAACCGGGACCCGATCTGGGCGTGCAGCTCCGGTTCGACACTGGCCTCGGTCAGCGAGCGTTCCAGGTTCTCCAGGTCCGTGAGGACGGGTGGAACCGTCGGCTCGGTGTCCGGCGCCAGCTGGGAGACCAGGAAGGTGGCCAGCTCGTTCGGGTCCGGGTAGTCGAAGATCAGCGTGGCCGGCAGGCGCAGACCGGTCGCCGTGGTCAGCCGGTTGCGCAGCTCGACGGCGGTCAGCGAGTCGAAGCCGATCTGGCTGAACGCCCGGCCGGGGGCGACCGCCGCGCGGCTGCCGTGCCCGAGCACGCTGGCCGCCTGCTCGCGGACCAGGTCGACCACCAGGCCGTGGCGGTCCGGTCCGGCCAGGGCCGCCAGCTCGTCGGCGAGGCTGCGCCCACCGCCGACCGGGGCGGTGGACCGGGCGCTCGGCCGTTCCCGTCGCATCAGCCCACGCAGCAGGGCCGGGGGCCGCTCGACCCGCTCGCCGAGCGCGGCGACGTCGATCCGGGTCGGCACCAGGACCGGTTCGGCCAGCCGCAGGCCCGCGTCGAACAGGGCCATCCCCAGGTCGGACGGGATCGCCAGCTGCCCGTCCCGGGCGGTGATCCGGGGATCGGCGCGGTCCAGCTTGGCGGTCATCTCGCTGGCCTGCTCCCACAGTCCCCAGGCGAACGACCGGCCCGCCAGGCCCTCGGCCCGGCGCGCCAGGGCGAGCGCGTCGAGGAACGCGTTGGCCGCCGCGTAGTTCGCCTGGCCGGGTACGCCGAAGACGCCCGCGCCGGAGGAGAACAGCACGAATCCGGCCAGGTCGAGGTGGCGGGTGAGTTCGTGCAGGTGCCACGCGGCGTCGAGCTTCGGCGCGAACACCGTGTCGACGCGCTGCGGGGTGAGGGCGGTGACCACCCCGTCGTCGAGCGCCCCGGCCAGGTGCACGACCGCGGTCAGCGGGTGCCGTGCCGGCACCGCGTCCAGGACCCGGGCCAGGGTGTCCCGGTCGGCCACGTCGGCCGCCACCACCGTGGCCTCGGCCCCCAGGGCGCGCAGCTCGGCGACCGCCTCGGCCGCGCCGGGCGCCCGCTCGCCGCGGCGGCTGACCAGCAGCAGCCGCCGTACGCCGTGCGTCTCGACCAGTCGCCGGGCGACCAGCCTGCCCAGGGTCCCGGTTCCGCCGGTCAGCAGCACGGTGCCGTCGGGGTCCCACGCGCGGGGCATGGTGAGCACCACCTTGCCGACGTGCCGGGCCTGGCTGACGTGCCGGAACGCCTCCGGCGCCTGGCGGACGTCCCATACCTGGGTGGGCAGCGGGGTGAGCGTTCCCCGTTCGAAGAGCCCCAGCAGCACGACGAGCATGCGCTGCACCTCGTCGGGGTCCTCCAGGGTCAGGTCGAAGGCGGTGTAGGCCACCCCCGGGTGGTCGGCGGCGACCCGGGCGGCGTCGCGGATGTCGGTCTTGCCCATCTCGATGAACCGTCCGCCGCGCGGCAGCAGCCGCAGCGAGGCGTCGACGAACTCGCGGGCCAGCGAGTCCAGCACCACGTCGACGCCCCGTCCGCCGGTCGCCTCGGCGAACCGGGTCTCGAAGTCGAGGGTCCGCGACGAGGCGAGGTGGTCCTCGTCGAGGCCCATCGACCGCAGGGCGTCCCACTTGGCGGGGCTGGCGGTGGCGTACACCTCGGCGCCGAGGTGCCGGGCGAGCTGGACGGCGGCCATGCCGACGCCGCCGGCCGCCGCGTGCACCAGCACCGACTCGCCCCGGGTGAGCCCGGCCAGGTTGACCAGGCCGTGGTACGCGGTCAGGAAGACCACCGGCACGGAGGCGGCCTCGACGAACGACCAGCCGGCGGGCATCGGGGCCAGCAACCGGCGGTCGGTGACCGCGACGGGGCCGAAGCAGCCCACGAAGACCCCGAACACCCGGTCGCCGGGGCGCAGGTCGGTCACCTCGGCGCCCACCTCGACGACCTCGCCGGCGCCCTCGCCGCCGAGCGGCCCCGCGTCGCCCGGGTAGAGGCCGAGCGCGTTGAGCACGTCGCGGAAGTTCAGGCCGGCGGCGCGGACGCGTACCCGGACCTCGCGGGGGCCGAGAGCGGCGTCGGCCGCGTCGGTCGGGCTCAGGGTGAGGTTCTCCAGGCTGCCCCGCACCGGCGCGTCCAGCCGCCACGCGGCGGCGGGCGGGGCGGTCAGCTCGCCCGCCGACCCGGCCCGCGCGAGCCGCGGCACGTACGCCGCGCCGCCCCGGACCGCGGCCTGCGGCTCGGCCGCCGCCAGCAGGGCGGCGACCTGGTCCGGGCCGATCCCGTCGCCGTCGACGTCGACGACGACCAGCTGGTCCGGGTTCTCCGACTGGGCGGAGCGGACCAGCCCCCACGCCGCCGCGGCGGCCGGGTCGGTCACCTCGCCGGCATGGTGCACGGCCACCGCGCCCCGGGTCACGAGCAGCAGCCGCGACCCCGCCCAGCGGGGCTCGGTGAGCCAGCGCCTGACGAGGTCGAGGGCGCGGACGGCGGCGTGGCGCGCCGCGCGGGGGGTGGGCTGTGCGGGGTCCGCGTCGAGCGGCACGAGCACGGCCCCGGGCAGGGCCAGTCCCGCGTCGACGGCGTCCGCGAGCGCGTCCAGCCCGGCGTGCAGCGGGTACCCGCCCAGGCCGGGGGCGATGGCCACGGCGTCGACCGGGGTGGCCGCGTCGACCGGCGGCAGCGGCGTCCAGTCCATGCGGAACAGGGCGTCGCGGGTGGCGCGGTCGTCGGTGACGGCCAACTCCGCGGCGGAGATCGGCCGCATCGTCAGGGCGGTCACCTCGGCGACCGGGGCGCCGGTCGGATCGGCGGCGGTCAGCGCGATGGCGTGCGGCCCGACCTGGGTGAGCCGCACCCGCAGGGCGGTCGCGCCGGTGGCGTACAGGGTGACGCCGTTCCAGGCGAACGGCAGCAGCAGCCGGCCGGCCCCGGCCTCGGCGAGACCGCCGAAGTGCGCGGCGTGCAGGGCGGCGTCGAACAGGGCCGGGTGCAGGCCGTAGCGGTCGGCGTCGACCCGCTGGGCCGCCGGCAGCTCCACCTCGGCGTAGACCTCGTCGCCGCTCGTCCACACCTGGCGCAGCCCCTGGAACGCCGGCCCGTACGCGTAGCCGTCGGCGGCCAGGTCGGCGTAGAAGCCGGCCAGGTCGACGGGGCGGGCGTCGCGCGGCGGCCACGCGGTGAGCTGCGGCGACGCGACGGGCTGGTCGGCGGAGAGGGTGGCGCTGGCGTGCCGGGTCCACGGCGCCCCGGCCGGGCCGTCGGCGGGCCGGGAGTGCACGGTCACCGGGCGGCGTCCGTCGTCGCCGCCCGCGCCGACCACCACCTGCACCTGGGTCGCGCCGGCGGCGGGCAGGGTCAGCGGGGCCTCGATGACCAGCTCGTCGAGGACCGGGTGGCCGATCTCGTCGCCGGCGCGCAGGCAGAGCTCCACCAGGCCGGTGCCGGGCACCAGCACGCTCTCGGTGACCCGGTGGTCGGCCAGCCACGGCTGCGCGTCGGTCGACAGCCGCCCCGTGAACAGGTGGCCCCGCGCCTCGGCCAGCGCGACCGACGCCCCGAGCAGCGGATGCCCGGCGGCGTCCAGGCCGGCGGCGCCGACATCGCCGGGGCCGGAGACGGGCCGGGGCCAGTAGCGGCGGTGGGCGAAGGCGTACGTGGGCAGGTCGACCCGCCGGCCGCCGGCCAGCGCGGGCCGCCAGTCCACCTCGACCCCGCACACGTGCAGCTGGGCCAGGGAGAGCAGGAACCGCTCGCGGTCGCCCTGGTCGCGTTGGACCGAGCCGACCACCACGGTCTCGCCGTCGTGGTCGGCGAGGGTCTCCTCGATGCCCACGGTGAGCACCGGGTGCGGGCTGCACTCGACGTACGTGTCGTGGCCCTGGGCGGCCAGTGAGCGGATCGCTTGTTCCAGCTCGACCGGCTGCCGCAGGTTGCGGTACCAGTAGTCCGGCCCCATCTCCTCCCCGTCGAGCCAGCGCAGGTCGGTGGTGGAGAAGAGCGGCACGGCCGCCGGGCCGGGGGCGATGCCCGCCAGCACCTCGGCCAGTTCGTCGCGGATGCGTTCCACCTGGGCGGAGTGGGAGGCGTAGTCGACGGCGATCCGCCGGACCCGGGCCTGCTCGCCGGCCAGTTCGGCGAGGAGTTCCTCCACCGCCGCCGGCTCGCCGGACACCACCACGGCGGCCGGGCCGTTCACGGCGGCGATCGAGATCCGGTCGCCGAACCGGGCGATCCGGTCGCGGACCGTGTCGCCGGGGAGCGCGACGGAGGCCATCGCCCCGTGCCCGGCCAGGGCCCGCAGCGCCCGGCTGCGCAGCGCCACCACCCGGGCGGCGTCGGGCAGGGAGAGCACCCCGGCGACGCAGGCGGCGGCGATCTCGCCCTGCGAGTGGCCGACCACGGCGGCCGGCTGCACCCCGTAGGAGCGCCACAGCTCGGCCAGCGACACCATCATCGCGAACAGGGCGGGCTGCACCACGTCGACCTCGTCGAGGCCGGGCGCGCCGGGCACCCGGCGCAGCACGTCCAGCAGCGACCAGTCCAGGTGCGGCCGCAGCGCCGCGTCGCAGGCCGCCATCCGCTCGGCGAACACCGGGGCCTGGTCGAGCAGGTCGAGTCCCATGCCGAGCCACTGGGAGCCCTGTCCCGGGAAGACGAAGACGCACCGGCCGGCGGGCCGGGCCTCGCCGCGCGTCACCGCCGGGTCGGGCCGGCCCTCGGCGAGCGCGTCGAGGGCGGCGGCGACCCGCTCCGGCGACGCGCCGACCAGCACCGCCCGCGAGTCGAAGGTGCTCCGGCTGGTGGCCAGCGACCAGGCCACGTCGAGGGGCCGCTGCTCGGGCCGCTGGGCGAGGTGCTCACGCAGCCGGCGGGCCTGACCGACGAGCGCCTCCGGGGTACGCGCCGAGAGCAGCCACGGCAGCGCGTGCGCCTCCGGCGGCGTGGCTTCGGCGACGGGCTCCGGGGTCGCCTCCCCGGCGACCGCCTCGACGATCACATGGGCGTTGGTGCCGCTGATGCCGAACGACGAGACACCGGCCCGCGCCGGCCGGTCCGCCGGGGGCCACGGGCGGGCCTCGGTGAGCAGTTCCAGCGATCCCGAGTCCCAGTCGACGCGCGAGCTGCGGCGCTCGGCGTGCAGGGTGCGGGGCAGCCGGCCGTGTCGCATGGCGAGGACCATCTTCAGCACCCCGGCCACGCCGGCCGCGGCCTGGGTGTGCCCGAGGTTGGACTTGACCGAGCCGAGCAGCACCGGCGGGGCGTCGGCCGGGCGCTGCCCGTAGGTGGCGAGGATCGCCTCCGCCTCGATGGGGTCGCCGAGCGACGTGCCGGTGCCGTGCGCCTCCACCACGTCCACCTCGGCGGCGCTCAGCCCGGCGGCGCCCAAGGCGGCCCGGATGACCCGTTCCTGTGATGGCCCGTTCGGGGCGGTCAGCCCGTTGGACGCGCCGTCCTGGTTGACCGCCGAGCCGCGGACCACGGCGAGGACCGGGTGACCCCGGCGGCGGGCGTCGGAGAGGCGTTCCACCACCAGCATCCCGACGCCCTCGGACATGCCGAAGCCGTCGGCGTCCTCGGCGAACGCCTTGCACCGCCCGTCGGCGGCGAGACCGCGCTGGCGGCTGAACCCGGTCAGCCCGGCCGGGGTGGACAGCACCGACACGCCGCCGGCCAGGGCCAGGTCGCAGTCGCCCTGACGCAGCGCCTGGACGGCCAGGTGCAGCGCCACCAGGGACGCCGAGCAGGCGGTGTCCACGGTGACGGCCGGCCCCTCCAGCCCGAGCGCGTACGCGACCCGGCCGGAGAGGACGCTGCCGGCCGTGCCGGTCAGCAGGTGCCCCTCGTCGGCGACGACCTCGCCGTCGTCGGAGACGACGCCGGGGGCGATCCGGTCGCCGTAGTCCTGCCCGTGGGTGCCGGCGAAGACGCCGGTGCGGCTGCCCCGCAGGGTGGCCGGGTCGATGCCGCCGCGCTCCAGCGCCTCCCAGGAGGTCTCCAGCAGCAGCCGGTGCTGCGGGTCCATCGCGAGGGCCTCGCGGGGGCTGATGCCGAAGAACGCGGCGTCGAAGTCGGCGATCCCGGTCAGGAACCCGCCGGCCCGCACGTACGTCCGGCCGGGCGTGCCGGGCACCGGGTCGTAGAGGTCGGCCAGCGGCCAGCCCCGGTCGTCGGGCAGGTCGCCGATGACGTCCCCGCCCGCGTCGAGCAGCCGCCACAGCTCCTCGGGGGAGCCGATGCCGCCGGGGAACCGGCAGGCCATCGCGACGATGGCGACCGGCTCGTCCAGGGCGACGGTGCTCGCGTCGGCGACCTCGGTGGCGGCGGTGCCGAGCAGCCGGGCGTGCAGGTGCGCGGCGAGCAGCTCCGGGGTGGGGTGGTTGAACACGGCGTGCGAAGCGAGCCGGACGCCGGTGACGGCGGTGAGCCGGTTGCTCAGTTCGACGGCCATCAGCGAGTCGAAGCCGAGCTCCTTGAACGGGCGGCGCGGCTCGACGTCGTCGGGTCCGGTGTGCCCGACCACGGTGGCGCACCGGGTGCGTACGAGGTCCAGCAGCAGGGCGGCGCGGTCGGGTTCGGCCAGCTCGGCCAGCCGGTCGGCGAAGCCCTTGGCGGAGGCGGGCGCGGAGTCGGCGTTGACGGCCCGCCGGGGCGGCGGGGGCAGCAGGGCCCGCAGCAGGGCGGGCACCTCGCCGGAGCCCCGCACGGCGGCCAGGTCGAGCCCGATCGGCACCAGCGTGGGCCGGTCGACATGCAGGGCGGCGTCGAACAGCGCCAGGCCGGCGGCCGTGTCGAGGGGACGGGTGCCGCCCCGGGCGAGCCGGGCCAGGTCCGCCGCGGTGAGTCGGCCGGCCATCCCGTCCTGCGCGGCCCAGAGCCCCCAGGCCAGGGCGGTCGCCGGGAGACCCTGGGCGCGCCGGTGGGCGGCGAGCGCGTCGAGGAACGCGTTGCCGGCCGCGTAGTTGCCCTGCCCGGGGCTGCCGAAGGTGGCGGCGGCCGAGGAGAAGAGCACGAACGCGGCCAGGTCGAGGCCGGCGGTGAGCTCGTGCAGGTGCCACGCGCCGTGCACCTTCGACCGCAGGGCCCGCCGCCAGCGGTCCTGGTCGAGGTCGGTGAGCAGGGCGTCGTCGGTGGCCCCGGCGGCGTGCACGACGGCGACCAGCCGGTCGGCCAGCGGGGCGACGACCTCGGCGAGCGCCGTCCGGTCGGCGACGTCGGCCGCGACCACCCGGACGGTGACGCCGGCGTCGGTCAGCGCGGCCGTCCAGTCGCCGGCCTGGCCGGTGCGGCTGACCAGGACCAGCTCGGCGACGCCGTGCACGGTGGCGAGGTGGGTGGCGACGTGCCGGCCGATCCCGCCGGTGCCGCCGGTGACCAGCACGGTGCCGCCGGCCAGCGCCGCGAGCGGCGTGCCGGCCGGGGGCTGGTCGACCGGGCGGAGCCGGGGCAGCAGGACCCGGCCGTCGCGGACGGCGACCTCGGGCTCGTCCGTGGCGACGGCCAGCGCCGAACGGACGGTGGCGTCGTCGGTGGCGTCGAGGCTGAGCAGGAGGAAGCGGTCGGGTTGCTCGGCCTGGGCGACCCGGACCAGCCCGGCCACCGGGGCGTGCACGGGGTCGCCGTCGCGGACGGCGAGGGCCAGGCGGGTGGTCTCCGCGCGGGGGTCGGCCAGCCAGCTCTGGAGCACCCCGAGCACGGCGAGGCCGACGGCGTGCGCCCGGTCGGGCACCGACCGGCCCGGCTCGCCGTCGCCGACCCGCAGCACCAGCAGCGGCGGCAGCGGTCCGTCCGGGGGCGTGCCGTCGGCGAGCGTCCAGGAGGGCGCCGGCGTCGCCGGGAACGCCGCGGGCAGCCAGTCGACGGCGTACAGGCCGGCGGGCGCGGGCGCCGGCGCCGGCGCGTCGGCGGGCGGCAGGTCCAGGGCCCGCAGCACCACCCGGTCCACGTCGAGCACGGGCACACCCGCGTCGTCGACGGCGCTCAGCGTGACCGCGTCCGCCCCGGCGGGGGCCAGGCAGACGCGCAGCGCGTGCGCCCCGGTGGCGTGCAGGCGCACCCCCGCCCACTCGGTGGGCAGCAGCCGGGCGGCGGGCCCGGCGTCGGTGTCGTCGCCGGGCGCGAAGTCGGCGAGCGGGAGCAGGCGCAGGGCCGCCTCCAGCACCAGCGGGTGCACGCCGTACCGCTCGGCGTCCGGGTCCCGGGCGTCCTCGGGCAGGCGTACGTCGACGAAGAGCCGGTCGGCGGCGACCCACGCGGCCCGGGCGAGTTCCCCGACCATGGCCCGGCGCTGCGGGGTGGTCAGGTCCACCGGCCGGGCCCCGGTGGGCGGCCAGGTCGGGGCGAGGGCGCCCCGGCCGCTCTCCGGGTCGACCGGGCCGAGCACGGCCTCGGCGACCTCCCGCCAGGGCTGCCCGTCGCCGGCCCGGACGTGGCAGTGCGCCACCCGGCGCTGGCGCTCGTCCGGCGCGGAGAGGCCGACCTGCACCTCGACGGTCGCCTCGGCGGGCAGCGGCACCGGCTCGGGGACGCGCAGCCGCTCCACGGTCGGGGTGCCGAGCCGTGCGCCGAGGTGGGTGAGCATGTCCAGCAGGGCGGTGGCGGGCAGGAGCGCGGCGGTGCCGTCGGCGGGGGCGGCCAGCCACGGCTGGGTGGCCGCGGAGACCCGGCCGGTGCAGACCACCTGCCCGGTGCCGACGACCGGCAGCACGCCGCCGAGCAGCGGGTGCCCGGCGTCGTCCAGTCCGACGCCGACGGGGCCGCCGGCGGCGGTGGAGGCGGGCAGCCAGTAGTGCCGGCGCTGGAAGGCGTACGTGGGCAGGTCGACGCGGCGGTGCGGCCCGGGGCCGGCGAGGGCGGCGCGGTCCACCGGGACGCCCCGCACGTGCAGCCGCGCCACGGCGGCGAGCAGCGCCTCCGGCTCGTCGGCGACGCCCCGCACGGCGGGGACGAAGGCCAGCTCGTCGGCCTCGGCGACGAGGCAGTCCTGGGCCATCGCGGTGAGCACGCCGGCCGGACCGACCTCCAGGAAGGTGGTGACGCCCTGCCCGTGCAGGGCCCGCACGCCGTCCTGGAAGCGGACGGTGCCCCGGACGTGCGCCACCCAGTAGTCGGGCGAGCAGAGCCGGGCCGGATCCACGGGGTGACCGGTCAGGTTGGACACCACCGGCAGGTGCGGGGTGCGGTAGGTGAGGCGGGCCGCCACCGCGCGGAACTCGTCGAGCATCGGCTCCATGCGCGGCGAGTGGAACGCGTGCGACACCCGCAGCCGGCTGGTCCGACGCCCGGCGGCGCGCAGGGTGGCCGCGACGGCCAGCACCGCGTCGGTGTCGCCGGAGACGACGACGCTGGTCGGGCCGTTGACGGCGGCGAGGCCCACCCGGTCGGTCAGGTGCGCGGCGACCTCGGCCTCGTCGGCCTCGATGGCGACCATCGCGCCCCCGGCGGGGAGCTGCTGCATCAGCCGGGCCCGGGCGGCGACGAGCGCCGCCGCGTCGGCGAGGGCGAACACCCCGGCCACATGCGCGGCGGCCAGCTCGCCGACGGAGTGGCCGAGCACCGCGTCGGGGTGCACGCCCCAGGACTCCAGGAGGCGGTACAGCGCGACCTCGAAGGCGAACAGCCCCGGCTGGGTGTACAGCGTGTGGTCGAGCAGGTCGGCCAGTTCGCCGCCCTCGGCGGCGAAGACGACGTCGGCGACGGGGTGCGGGGCGTGGCCGGCGAGGCAGCGGTCGAGTTCGGCGCAGGCGGCGTCGAAGGCGTCGGCGAAGACGGGGTACGCCGCGTGCAGTGCGCGGCCCATGCCGGCGCGCTGGCCACCCTGCCCGCCGAAGAGCAGGCCGAGCCGGCCGTCGACGACCCGGCCGGTCAGCACGGTCGGCACGTCCGGGTCCGGCTCGCCCCGGGTCAGCGCGGTCAGGCCCGCGCGGGCGGTGGCCGGGTCGCCGGCCAGCACCACGGCCCGGTGTTCGAGGGCGGCGCGGGTGGTGGCGAGCGCGTGCCCGACGTCGGCCGGGTCGGCGTCCGCCCCGGGCCCGTCGAGCCAGGTCAGCAGGCGGGCCGCCTGGTCCCGCAGCGCCTCGCCGGAGGCCGCGGCGAGCAGCCACGGTACGGGCGGTCGCCGGGTCGCGGCCCCGGACGACGGCTGCAAGTCCGCGGCCCCGGACGACGCCTGCCGGTCCGCGACCCCGGGCCCGGACGGCGGGTCGGCGGCGGGCGCCTCGACGATGACGTGGGCGTTGGTGCCGCTGATGCCGAACGACGAGACGCCGGCCCGCCGGGGCCGTCGCACCTCGGGCCACGGGCGGGCCTCGGTGAGCACCTCGACCGCGCCGGCGCTCCAGTCCACCTCCGACGTCGGGGCGTCCACGTGCAGGGTGCGGGGCAGCGTCCCGTGCCGCATCGCGAGCACCATCTTGATGACCCCGGCGGCCCCGGCCGCGGCCTGGGTGTGGCCGAGGTTGGACTTCAGCGAGCCCAGCCGCAGCGGCTCGGCGTCGCCGCGTCCCGTTCCGTACGTGGCGAGCAGCGCCTGCGCCTCGATCGGGTCGCCCAGCCGGGTGCCGGTGCCGTGCGCCTCGACGACGTCCACGTCGGCGGGGGAGAGTCCGGCCACGGCCAGCGCCCGGCGGATGACCCGCTCCTGGGCGGGCCCGTTGGGGGCGGTGAGCCCGTTGGACGCGCCATCCTGATTGACTGCCGAGCCGCGCAGCACGGCGAGGACGGGGTGTCCGCGCCGGCGGGCGTCGGAGAGCCGTTCCAGCAGCAGCACGGCGACGCCCTCGGACCAGCCGGTGCCGTCGGCGCCCTCGGCGAACGCCTTGCACCGCCCGTCCGGGGCGAGCCCGCGCTGCCGGCTGAACTCCACGAACGCCTGCGGGGTGCCCATCACCGCCACGCCGCCGGCCACGGCGAGGGAGCAGTCGCCGGCACGCAGCGCCTGGGCGGCCAGGTGCAGCGCCACCAGCGACGACGAGCACGCCGTGTCGACCGTGACCGCCGGTCCCTCGAGCCCCAGCGCGTAGGCGACGCGGCCGGAGACGACGCTGCCGGCGGTGCCGACGCCGAGGTAGCCCTCGGTGCCGGGCGGCGCCTGGCGCAGGTTCGCGGCGTAGTCGTGGTGCATGACGCCGGTGAAGACCCCGGTGGCGCTGCCGCGCAGCGAGGTGGGGTCGATGCCGGCCCGCTCGAACAGCTCCCAGGACGTCTCCAGCAGCAGCCGCTGCTGCGGGTCCATGGCCAGCGCCTCGCGCGGGCTGATCGCGAACAGGGCGGCGTCGAAGTCGGCGGCGTCGGTCAGGAAGCCGCCCACCCGGACGTACGAGGTGCCGGGACGGTCGGCGTCGTCGGAGAACAGGCGCGCCAGGTCCCAGCCCCGATCGGTGGGGAACTCCGTGAGCCCTTCGCGGCCCTGGTCGACGAGGTCCCACAGCTCCTCGGGGGAGCCGACACCGCCGGGGAGCCGGCAGGCCATGGCGACGACGACCACCGGGTCGTCCACGGTGGAGGGGGCCGTCGGCCCGTCCGCCACGGGACCGGCCTGCCCGGTGCTGCCGCGCAGCCGGGCGGCGAGGTGTCGGGCGAGCGCCTCCGGGCTGGGCCGGTCGAACGCGGCCGTCGCGGAGAGCCGTACCCCGGTGGCGCGGGCCAGCCGGTCGCGCAGGGCGACCGCGCTGACCGAGGTGAAGCCGAGTTCCTTGAAGGCCCGGCCGGGGCGGACCGCGGCCGGGCCGGACAGGCCGGCCACCTCGGCGGTGGCGGCGCGGACCAGGTCGAGCAGGAGCCGGTCCCCCTCGGCGGTGGTCAGCCCGGCCAGCCGGCGGCGCAGCTCGGCGGCGTCCCGGTCGTCGGAGGCGTCGCGGGCCGCCGCGACGGGCGTACGCCAGGCGGGGTGCGCGGCGTCGGCGTGGCCCGCCGGACGGGCGAGCAGGACCAGGTCGTCGCCGTCGTGGGCCACGTCGAACGCGGCGAGGTCGGCGCGTACGGCCGCCGGCGCGTCGCCGGTCCGCTCCCCCGGGTGGGGGCCGGCCGGCCCGGTGGTGGTGGGCGACGACTCCCGGTCGGCGCGCGCGGTCGGCGCGGCGGTCGTGCCGACGAGCCGGGCCGGCAGACCGGCGGCCCGGCGGCGGGCGGCCAGGGCGTGCAGGGCGCCGACGGCCGAGGCGGCCCGCTCCTGCCCGGCGGCGCCCAGCAGCAGGGCGGACGGGGCCAGGACGGTGAACGCGGCGGCCGGGAGCCGGGTCGCGTCGTCCAGCGTCCCGGCGAGGCCGAGCAGCCGGGCCACGGACTCGTCGTCGGTCAGGTCGTCGTCGGACGGGCAGAGGAAGGCCCCGCCGAGCGGCTCGTCCCCCGCCTGGTCGACGGGCAGCGCGGCGGCGTCGGCACCGGCGGCGGTGAGTTCGGCGACCAGCTCCGCCAGGGCGGCCCCGGCCGTGGCGTCGACGTGGAGCAGCCGCAGCCGGCGGACGCGGTGGGCGGCGACGAGGTGTCGGGCCAGCGCCGCGCCGGTCGGCCCCTCGGCGCCGGTGACCAGGACCGGGCGGTCCGGGTCGGCCACGGTGACCGGCCGTGCCGGCATGGTCGCGGGGGCGGGCACGAGGACCGCGTGCAGGGCGGCTCCGGCCCGCAGCGCGACCTGCGCGGCGCCGGCTTCCACGACGGCGGGGAGCAGGGCGGCAGAGCGGTGTCCGGCGTCGCGGTCGACCAGCACGATCCGGTCCGGGTACGCGGCCTGCAGGCTGCGGCCGACCGCCTGGGCCGCGCCGGCCCCCGGATCGGGCTCGAACCGCTCGCCGGCCCCGCCCGGCGCGATGGCGGCGTCGGCCCCGCCGGGCCCGGTGGCGGCGTCGGCCCCGCCGGGCCCGGTGGCCGGGTCGCTCGCGGCGGCGGCGTCGCCGGCCGGGCCGGTCAGCAGCACCAGCCGGGTGCCGGCGAACCGGTCGTCGTCGAGCCAGCCACGCAGCCGGTCGGCGAGGTCCGCCGCGACGGCGTCGGCCGGCTCGACCAGCAGCACCGTCACGTCGGGCACGTCGGGGGCCTCGCGCAGGGCGGCCAGGTCCGGGTGGGACCGGAACCGGTCCCCCGGCGACGCCGCGCGCAGGGGTTCCAGCAGCGCCTCGCTCCCGGCGCCGACGACCGCCCAGCGGCGGGCCGGGGCGGCGGCGGCCTGGGCGGCCGTCGGGACGGGCGCTTCGACCGGCGGTACGGCGGTCAGGTCCAGCGGCTGCCAGGCGAACAGGCTCAGCGCCTCGTGGTGGCTGCCGTTGACGGCCCGCAGCCGCGCCGGCCGGTCGAGCAGGAGCCGGCGGGTGACCTTGCCGGAGGCGGTGCGGGGCACCTGCCCGATCTCGTACAGCGCTTCCGGAACCTTGTGGTAGGAGAGCTTCTCCCGGCAGGCCGCGTACCCGGCCCGGGGGTCGAAGCCCGCCGGCCCCGGCACCACGAACGCCACCGGCACCTCGCCGAGCACGTCGTGCGGGCGGCCGGTCACCGCCACGTCGGCGACGCCGGGCACGGCGCGCAGCGCCTCCTCCACCTCGGCCGGGTGGATCTTCTCGCCGCCCCGGATGATCAGTTCCTGGTGCCGGCCGGTGACGAAGATGTTGCCGTCGGCGTCGCGGCGGGCCAGGTCTCCGGTGCGGTACCAGCCGTCGCGCAGGGCGGCGGCGGTGACCTCCGGCAGGCCGTGGTAGCCGAGCATGACGCTCGGCCCGCTGACCCAGACCTCGCCCTCGGCGCCGGTCGGCACGTCCAGGCCCGTCTGCGGGCTGACCAGGCGCACCTCGACGCCGGGCACCGCCCGCCCGCAGGAGCCCTCGACGCGGGGCTGGTCCGGCCGGGTGACGGCGATCGAGCCGCAGGTCTCCGTGCTGCCGTACGCGTCGAGCAGCGGCGCGTCGAAGACCTCGTCGAACGCCCGACGCAGCGCGCCGGTGGTGATCGCCCCGCCGACCAGGCAGACCCGCAGGGCCGGGGCGCGGAAGCCGCTCTCCCGGGCGGCGGTGACCAGGTGGTGGTACATGGCCGGCACCCCGGCCAGCACGGTGGCCTCGTCCTCGTCGACCGCGCGCAGCACGTCGTCGGCGGAGAAGCCGTCGATGAGCCGGGCCGTGGCGCCCACCGCGGTCACGCTCAGCACGCAGCCGATGTGGGAGAGGCTGTGGAACAACGGCAGCGGCCAGACCACCCGGTCGGCGGCGGTGAGCCCGGGGATCGGCACGTAGCAGGCGGCGACGGACCAGAGGCAGGTGCGCTGGGTGGAGAGCACGCCCTTGGGCCGGCCCGTGGTGCCGGAGGTGTAGAGCATCCAGGCGACCTCGTCGAGGCCCAGGTCGTCACGGGCGGCCACACCCGGCTCGGTGTCGACCAGGTCGCGCCACGCGGTGACCCCGGCGGGCACCGGGCCGTCCCCGGTGACCACGACCCGCAGGGCCGGCCGGTCGGCGCGCAGCCGCAGCAGCTGGTCGAGGTGCCGCGGGTCGGTGACCACCAGCGCCGCGCCGGAGTCGTCCAGCAGGTAGGCCAGTTCCGCGTCGGTGCTGTGCGGGTTCACCGGTACGCCGACCGCGGCGGCCCGCGTCACGGCCAGCCAGGTCTCCACCGTCTCCACCCGGTTGCCGAGGCAGAAGGCCACCCGGTCGCCCCGCCCGACCCCCGACAGCGCCAGGTGACCGGCCAGCCGTCGGGTGCGCGCCGCCAGGTCGGCGTATCCGACCGCCCGGCGGTCGTCGCGGAACGCGACCTTGTTCCCCAACCTGGCGGCGTGCGCCTCGATCAGATCGGACAA
Organism: Micromonospora sp. URMC 107; assembly: GCF_051386315.1. NCBI lineage: Bacteria > Bacillati > Actinomycetota > Actinomycetes > Micromonosporales > Micromonosporaceae > Micromonospora > Micromonospora sp. URMC 107. The sequence goes on along the minus strand of NZ_JBPQTK010000041.1, from coordinate 7,989 downwards.
CGGCTGGATCAGGTCGCTCCGAAGCATGTCACCACATCCGTCCGTCGGCGAGACTTCTCATCCGCGGCGTAGACCCCGCTCGCCGTAGCGGCCCAAGTCTTCCGAGCACCCTGCCGGTGTCCTACCCCTGTCACCCCCTAAGTCGTCCCCAGTTCGGACCGCTGATCCGGTGGTGGGACGGGCCGCAGGCCGATGATGGGGCGACCCCCGCAGACCGTCGAGTCCCCATGCTCCACCCGCCCGTCAGCCGAGGTGCCGTCGTTGGAACGCTGCTGGTTGTTCGCCCGCTCGGCCGTGCCGGCCGGCGGAGGCCCGGACACGCGGATGACCGAGCTGGTCGGAACCGTCCTCACCGGTCTGGTCGCCGCCGCCCGCCGGGCCGATCCGGGCATGGAGTGGTTCTTCGACCCGGAGGGCTCCCCTCCCGGGCCGCGCGTGAGCCTCGGCTTCCACGCCGCCCCGGCCGCGCTCGACGCGGTACGGGCGCGGCTGCTCGCGTACGACCCGGGGGTGTCCTTCGCCGCCGACCGGTGCGTGGTGCGGGACGCCGCCCGGGGCGGCCCGCTCGCGTCCGCGGGCAGCGACCTGGCCCTGACCCTGCTCGGCGGCGACGCCCCCTGGCTGGCCGGCGTCGAGCTGCCGCTGGCCGTGGCGCACCTGCGGTACCTGACGGGGCTGGTGCCGGCGGCCGACCGGCTGGCGTTCCTCTTCCTGCACTGGCAGGAGCGCGGTCAGCGGCTCACCGTCGCGCAGCGGCGGGACCTCGCCGCGCAGGCGGACGCCGGCGCGGAGAAGATCGTCCTGGCGGCCGGCGACCTGCCGCTGGGCGGGGAGGTCGCCGTGGCCTGGCAGCGCTACCTGGACCGGGTGGCCGACGTGGTCGGCCGCGACCATCCGGCGACGCCGGCGGGCTTCCTGCTGGCGCACCACGCCCAGCTCACCCACGACCGGTGGGGCATCGGGCCGGACGTCGACTCGCTGGCCGCGCTGGCGCTGCGCCTGTCGATGGTCCGGGACCGCCCGGTCGTCGCCGCGCCGGTCGTCGTCCCGCAGAGGAGGCAGCAGCCACATGCACGCGTCCGCACCTGACCCGCACGCCCCCGCCGAGCCGGCCCGGATCGAGGTGGCGCTCGGGGAGCGCACGTACCCGGTGCTGATCGGCCCCGGGGTGCGCCACCGGCTGGCGGCGGAGGTGGCGCGGATCGGCGCGCGGCGGGTCGTGGTGGTCTCGGCCCGGCCGCCGGAGTGGACGCCCGACCCGGGCGTGCCGCACCGGGTGGTGCCGGCCCGCGACGGCGAGCACGACAAGAACCTGGCCACGGTGGAGCAGCTCTGCCGGACGTTCGCCGAGTTCGGGCTGACCCGCGCCGACGCGGTCGTCTCCTGCGGCGGCGGCACCACCACGGACGTGGTCGGGCTGGCCGCCGGCCTCTACCACCGGGGCGTCGCGGTGATCCACCTGCCGACCTCGCTGCTCGCCCAGGTGGACGCGAGCGTCGGTGGCAAGACCGCGGTCAACCTGCCGGAGGGCAAGAACCTCGTCGGGGTGTACTGGCAGCCCCGCGCGGTGCTCTGCGACACCGAGCACCTGGGCACGCTGCCGGAGCGGGAGTGGCGCAACGGGTACGGCGAGATCGCCCGGGCGCACTTCATCGGCGCGGGCGAGCTGCGCGACCGTCCGGTGGCGGAGCAGATCGCCGCCTGCGTGGCGCTCAAGGCGCGGGTGGTGGCCGCCGACGAGCGGGACTCCGGCCTGCGGCACATCCTCAACTACGGCCACACGCTGGGGCACGCGTTGGAGCGGGCCACCGACTTCGGCCTGCGGCACGGCGAGGCGGTCGGCGTCGGCACGGTCTTCGCGGGCCGGCTGGCCGGCGCCCTCGGCCGCGTCCCGGCCGACCGGGTGGCCGAGCACCACGACGTGGTGGCGGGCTACGGCCTCGACACCGCGCTGCCCGACGGCGTCGACCCCGACGAGTTGGTCGCCCTGATGCGGCGGGACAAGAAGGCCACCTCGGGCCTGTCCTTCGTCCTGGACGGCCCGGCCGGGCCCGAACTGGTCGCCGACGTCCCCGAGTCCGCCGTCCGGGCCGCCCTCGCCGGCATGTAGCGGGCGGCACCCCGGCCGCGGTCGGCGGCCCGGCTCAGGCGGGTCGTCGCCCGACCAGGCAGCGGAGGATCGGCTCGGCGCGGGTCCACAGCACCGCGCCACCGATCTCCGGCACGAGGTGCCGGACGGCACCGGGGATCCGGGCGGCCAGCGTCGCTCCGTTGTCGGGTGAGTGGCTGGTGTCCTGCTCGCCGTACCAGAGGTCGACCGGAACCGTGATCTGCGCGAGGTCGAAGGACCATCGCCGCATGGCCAGGACGGTGTCCCGGGCGTAGCCCGCCGGGCCCTGGGCGAACCCCTCGCGCAGGGCGCGGCGGTAGGCGGCCTCGAAGCCCGGGTCCCGGTAGACCGCCAGATCGGCCTCGGGACTCCCCCTCGTCACCATGTCCCACATCGCGTCCGCGTCGAAGCGCGCGAAGAACTGCTCCGCCGCGGCGGGATCGGCGGCCGCCCCGTCCACGAGCCCGCGCAGCCGCGCCGGCAGCGCCTCGGCGAACTCCGGCGCGGCGACCTCGTCCGCGCCGGACACGACGGCCACCGCCGTGACGACACCCGCCACGGCGCAGGCGAGCGCGAACGGCGCGCCCTGCGAGTTGCCGACCACCGCCGGGGACGCCAGTCCCCGCAGCCCGACGAGCTGGCGGACGTCCTCGGCGAAGTCGGCGTACGTCCGGCCGGGCGCGGGGGTCGAGCTGCCGAGCCCCGGGCGGTCCACGGAGACGAGCCGCACACCGAGCGCGTCGACGACGTCCGCGCCGAAGCCGAGCCGCCGGCTCGTGGCCGCTCCGGGGCACAGCAGCACCGCGACGCCGTCCGGTGGCCCCCACTCGGCCCAGCCGAGCACCCGTCCGTCGGGCAGTCGGCTCTCCCCGAGCCGGACCGGGTCGTCCACGCGCACACTCATGATCCTCATCATGGTCGCGGGGCCGGCCACCGCGCACCGCGTTTTCACCGGCCCGGGGCGGTCGCCCGTCGCCGCGTCGTCCCCCGGGCCGCACGGCCCGGGGGACGAGACGTCAACTGCCCAGCGCCCGCTGGATCTGTGCGACCAGCACGCCGCAGGCGTACCGGTCCGAGGCGCCGACCATGCCGACGATGGTCGCCGGCAGCGGGCCGTTGTCCGTCTCCGCGGGGTCGTGGTGCATGAACGCGACGAACTGCCCTCGGTCGATGAACGGAGCGAGGATCGGCTCGGCGTCGACGCCGGGGGCCAGCGAGAAGAACGTGGTCATGGCGCAAGGATGCCGACCGAGCAGCGAGCTGCGGTGCAGCACCGACGTGGTGGCTCCACTGACCCGGAAGTTCGGGTCGATGACCCGCAGTTCGCCGTCCCGACCGATCCCGGCGTCGAAGGAGCAGTACCCCCGGTAGCCGAGGGCACTGGCCTTTCGGACCCCTACGGTCAGCGCTTCGACCAGCTCCGCCGGCGGCTGGTCGTCGTCCAGCACGCAACCGACCCACGTCGACGTGGGCTGCGGCAGGTGTACGGACGCACCGAAGTACTGCACCGCTCCGCTCTCGGTCACGCCGAACTGGATCCCCCAGATCGTCCGGAAGGGCACCTCCTCCTCGACGATCCACCGCTCGCTCACCTGCTCCAGCTGGTTGAACAGGGCCCGGTGACGCCGGTCCTGCAGCCGCCTGGTGAAGATCGCGATCCCGCTGTACACCTCGACGCCGGCCGGTTTGACCACCGCCGGCCGACGGTCCTGCTGCACGATCCGGCGTACCTCGGCGGGGGTGGCGACCCGCCGACGGGGCAGGTATTCGGGTGCGACCAGTGTCTCCAGCATCGTCTTGTCGTTGAGGCGGGCCAGCAGGTCCGGGGAGACCCGGGCGCGCGCCGCCCGCAGTCGCGGATCGTGCGGGGGGAACTGGAACTCCAGCGTCTCACCCCGCTCGGCGGCGTCCCGGGCCAACTGCACCGCCTGCGCGCCGGAGCGGAACTCGCGCAGGTCGCTCGGCGTCTTGAGACCACACCGACTGAGCAGACGCAGCGACTTGTCGGCGCTGGATCCGGTGCTGCAGATGGCCGACGCCTGGTGCGGAAGGGTCAGGTGAAGTCCGGTGATCATGTCCAGCCCGTTGTACAGGGCGGCGCCCGCACCGGCGAGATAGCGGCTGCCTGCGGTCGTCACCGGGTCGGGTGGCCGGGCCAGGACCACCCCATCGTGAGCGAACACCTGCACCTGGATAGGTCCATGCATTGGATCTCCTGACATGCCGGCCCACAGGGGGCCTCGGGGTGGCACGAAGTCCGGGTGCGCGACGACCACGAACAGCGGAGAACGTGGACGGATGCGTGCGCACCCGGGGTCTTATGAGGCCGCTCGGCCACGAGAGTCGGGCGTACCGCGTGCACCCACCGGACGGTCTCGGGCCAGACCGGCCAGGTAGCGGGCTGGCTTGTGGTCAGCGCCGCGATCGGCGAGGTGCACACCAACAGTCGGTGTCTGGTCTGCCAGCCACCGACTGGGTCATGATCGGGAAAGCATAGTCAGTCCTCATTGCCCGGGGATGGGCCGGTCAGCCGAACACCGGCGGCCCTTTTCGCGATCGGAATCGCCGATTCTCCAACTCGGCCCCTCAACTCGGGCTGACCGAAAAGATGCTTTCTAAAGAAGGTCACGGGACCATTCACCGTCGAACCCGGACAATCGCGCACCGACCCTGCCGGAGGGCACCAACCATCCACTATAGAAAACATATAGTGGCATGTGCTTTCGCCGAAAGGTTACGGCAGCCGACCGGGATCCCGACCGGCCATTCCGGCGCCGATGCCACTTCGACCAGCACAAATTGCCCCGTCGGGCGGCGGCGACGGCGGATCCGGCCCTGGTCCGGTCATTGCCCCGGGCGTCTCCCCCGGCAAGCTCCGGTCGGGATCCCCGGCCGTCGCGCTAGGGGTCGACGTGCGTATCTCTAGGGGTGTACGCCACTGGACGGCGCTTCGTAGGGTCGGGCCCCATCGGTTCGTCGTTCCCTTTTCGCTGCACCGGTTCTGGGACGAATGTGGGTGCGCAACGCCCCGGATGGACGGGAGGTGCCGGTGACCGGATCGGGCACCGCGGCCCCCGGAACCGCCGTCCACCACCAGCACGGCCCACGGATCGTGCGCGGCGCGACGGGTCCGCTTCGGCGACGCGTCGGTCCATTCTCCTCGTGGGCGGGGTCGGCGTCGTGCCACGCCGTCACCGCGCCTCGCGTCCCCCCGTGCCGTCCGGCGTACGGCACTCCGGCTGACCGGCCGCTGCGGCCCCGCGCCCTCCGGTCATCCCCTTTCGATCGGAGGTTGAGCTGATGTCTGTCGGGTTCGATGGTGCGCGGACCGTGGACGGTGCGGTCGACGCCGGGACTCCGGACCTGGTGGGGGACCTGCGGCGGCCGACGGTGTGGCCGGCGCGGGCGGCCTCGGTGCACCGGGTGCTGCCCTTCCGGCAGCCGGGCGACGGGCCGGCCGGCACCGTCGTGGTGGCGGGCCTCGTGGCGGTGCTGGCCCGGTGGACGGCCCAGGAGCAGGTGGTGCTGGGCCTGTCCTCGGGTGGCGGCGCGTCGGTGCTGCGGGTGGACGTGGCGGGTGATCCGGGTTTCGGGGAGTTGACGGCGCGGGTGGGCTCGGCACTGGCGGCGCCGGTGGTGGTGGAGGGCCGGGGCCCGGTGGGTCCGGTGTCGGTGGGGTTGGTGGGCGCTCCGGTGGCCGACGTGGGGCCGGACGCGGTGGACGTCGACCTGGTCGTCAGTGTGGCGTCGGACGGGTCGGCGGTGCGGGTGGACTACGCGGTGGAGGGATTCTCCGCGCAGTGGGTGCGGAGCCTGGTGGATCAGGTCGAGACGCTGGTCCGCGCCGGGTCGGCGGAGCCGGGTGCGGCTCTGTCGGGACTGCCGTTGCTCACGGCCGCGGAGCGGGAACGGTTGTTGGAGTGGGGCCGGGGTGCGCCGCGCGAGGTGCCGGGCGAGCCGATCCACGAGTTGGTGCTGGGGTGGGCGCGGCGGTCACCGGAGGCGGTGGCGGGTGTCGCGGGCGGTGAGGTGTTGACGTACGGCGAGTTGGATCGCCGGTCGGCGGCGCTGGCGGCGTACCTGCGCTCGGCGGGTGTGGGCGCCGGTGACGTGGTGTCGCTGGCGTTGGAGCGCGGATTGTGGTCGTTGGTCGCGACGCTGGGTGTGTTGCGGACGGGTGCGGCGTACACGCCGATGGATGTGTCGTGGCCGGCGGAGCGGATGCGGGTGTTGTTGGCCGACCATGGCGCGCGGGTCGTGTTGACCGTCGGTGCGGTGGCGCCCCGGGTTCCCGGTGGGGACGGGGTGTCGGTGGTGGCGTTGGATGACGACTGGCCGGTGGTGCAGGCGTGCGAGCCGGTGGACCTGCCGGCCGTCGAGGCGTCCGCGCCGGCGTTCGTGATCTACACGTCGGGTTCGACGGGTACGCCGAAGGGCGTCGTGCTGACGCACGAGAAGCTGACGAACTTCCTGGCGTGGATGACCGACGAGTGCGCCATCGGCCCCGACAGCCGCATGCTGCACTCCGCGGCACCGGTCTTCGACGCCGCGTTCGGGGAGGTCTTCGCCACGCTCACCGCTGGCGGTCGCGTCGTCGTCTGCTCCCGCGACGACCTGCTCGACGCGCGCCGGCTCACCGAGCTCATCAACACCCACGACGTCACGCACACGTTCGGACCGGCCACCAACGTCGCCCCGCTCGACCCGGCCGCCTGCCCCGGCCTGCGCTGCATCATCTTCGGCGGCGAGGCCGTCCCGCCGCAGCTGGCCCAGCGGTGGTTGACGGCGGGTACGCGGGTGGTGAACGCGTACGGGCCGGCGGAGATCGCCGTGGCGTGCACGTGGTTCGACGCGTCGGCGGGCTGGGGCGGCGCGTACGTGCCCATCGGATGGCCCATGCCGAACCGGCAGCTCCGCGTCGTCGACGCCAACCTCGACCTCGTGCCCATGGGCGTGCCCGGGGAGATCCTCATCACCGGCTTCGGAGTCGCCGACGGCTACCTCAACCGCCCCGAACTGACCGCCGAACGGTTCGTCACCGACCCGTACGGCGGCGGCCTCGCCTACCGCAGCGGCGACCTCGGACGCTGGAACACCGCGGGGGCACTCGAGATCCTCGGCCGCATGGACCACCAGGTCAAGGTCAACGGCATCCGCATCGAACTCGGCGAGATCGAGACCGTCCTCGCCCAGCACCCCGACGTCGGCGCCGCCGTCGTCACCCGCCGCGAAGACCACGGCACCGCCCGCCTCGTCGCCTACGTCACCGGACGCAACGGCCGCACCCCCGCCACCGGTGACCTGCGCGCACACGCCGCCGCCGTACTTCCCTCCTACATGGTCCCCGCCGTCATCGTCACCCTCGACCGCTTCCCCGTCGGCGGCACCGGCAAGATCGACCGGAACGCCCTGCCCGCACCCGGCTCGCAGCGCCCCGACCTCGGCGTCGAGTTCGTCGAGCCGGCGACGAACGAGGAACGCCTGGTGGCCGGTGTGTTCGCGACCGTCCTCGGCATCGACCGGGTCGGCACGCGGGACAGCTTCTTCGACCTGGGCGGCACATCGCTGCAGTCGGCGGCGGTGGCCGTGGGCATCGACGAGGCCGCGGACGTCGTCGTGCCCGTCTCGCAGATCCACCGCACGCCGACGCCGCAGGGGCTGGCCCACTGGCTGACCACCGCGCCCCGCCGTACGCAGACCGGCTCGACCGCCGGGCAGGCCCGTCAGCGCCCCGGCCCGGTTCCGCTCGCGCAGCAGGTGGCGAAGTGCCTGATGTCGCCGCTGGAGGTCGTCGTCCCGGTGACCTGGTGGATCGAGGGTGAGCTGGACCTGCGCGCGCTGATGGCGGCACTCGGCGACGTGCACCGCCGACACGAGGC
>NZ_JBPQTK010000040.1:0-43293 GCF_051386315.1 Micromonospora sp. URMC 107 | reverse complement strand
CGCCGCGACCGCGCGCAGCACCCCCGGCTCGCCGATCGACCAGCCGGCGTCCCGGTCGGCGAGGATCGCCTGGGACACCCAGAACGCGGTCGCCGCGGTGACCGTGCCGAGGACGAGCATGACGGCGGTCAGCACGGCGGCCTTCGCGGCGACCACCGCCCGGCGGGCGGGCACGGCGGCGAACGTGGCGCGGATCAGCCCGCTCTGGTGTTCGCCGACGATCGTCAGGGCGCCGACGGTGGCCGAGGCGAGGATCAGCAGCAGGTAGCCGGCCTCGGGGAAGGCGTCGCGCACCGGCCCGTACAGGCGGAACAGCTCCCGGCGCCCCTCGGGGTAGGCCGGCCAGTTCCGGTGGTCGGCGAGGCTGGCGTTGACGCTCGTGCCGACCACGAACAGGAAGACCAGCGGCAGCGTCCAGCGGGTCGAGCGCAGCGACCACAGCTTGATCCACTCGGCGGCCAGCAGGTCCCGGAACCGGACCGGCGCCCCGGTCACGGTCGGTCGGCGGGTCGGCGCGGTCACGACGGTCATCGGGTTCCCTCCCCGGCGAGGTATTCGACGCTGGCGGCGGTGAGTTCCATGAACGCCTCCTCCAGCGATGCGGTGCGGGTGGTCAGTTCGTGCAGCCCGACGCCGTGGGCGAGGGCGAGGTCGCCGATCCGGACGGCCGGCAGGCCGGTCACCACGAGCGCCCCCGCGTCGGCCGGTCGCACGTCGGCGCCCTCGGCCGCCAGCACGGCGGCCAGCGTCGCCGGGTCGGGCGTACGGACCGACACGCTGGCCCGGGTGCTCCGGGCGGCGAACTCGGCGAGGCTCTGTTCGGCGATCAGCCGGCCCCGGCCGATCACCACGAGCCGGTCGACGCAGTTCTGCATCTCGCTCATCAGGTGGCTGGAGACGAAGACCGTGCGCCCCTCGGCCGCCAACCGCCGGAACAGGTCCCGCACCCACCGCACCCCCTCCGGGTCGAGGCCGTTGAACGGCTCGTCGAAGAGCAGCACGGGCGGATCCCCGAGCAGCGCCGCGGCGATCCCGAGCCGCTGCCGCATGCCCAGGGAGAAGCCGCCGATCCGCCGCCGTGCGACGGCCGACAGCCCCACCTCCCGCAGCACCTCGTCGACCCGGTCGCGCCCGATGCCGTTGCTGCGTGCCAGGGCCGACAGATGGGCCACGGCGCTGCGTCCGCCGTGCACGTCCCCCGCGTCGAGCAGCGCCCCGGCGTGGTGCAGCCCGCGCGGCCGGTCGGCGAACCGGACCCCGTCCACGGTGACGGTGCCGCTGGTCGGCGCGGTGAGGCCGATGATCATCCGCAGGGTGGTGGACTTGCCGGCCCCGTTCGGGCCAAGGAACCCGGTCACGTAACCGGGGCGCACACTCAGGGTGAGGTCGTCGACGGCCGTCGTGCGGCCGTACCGTCTCGTCAGGGCGTTGAGTTCGATCACCCGCCCCACGCTGCCCGGCGGCGGCCGGCGAGGCGTCGCCCCGCCGGCCACATCCGGCGGGCGGCGATCAGCCCCGGGGCGTACGCCCCTGGGCCGATGCCCGGGCGGGGGCCGGCTGGCTACCGTGTGCCCATGGATGCGACCGCGTCGCCGCCGCGCCGCGCCTCGTCGCTGGCGCGGACGGTGCTGCCCTGGGTCGGCGTCGCGGTGCTGCCGGTCGCCGTGCTCATGGCCCCGGTCGTGGCGTCGAGCCGCGACGGCGTGGGGTTCGGCGACTGGTGGCTCTCCGAGCGTTACCTGGTGCCGCTGCTGGCCGTGGCCCCGCCCGCCGGCCTGCTGCGGCGCCGGCCGGTGCTGGCCCTGGCGCTGATGCTCGTCGCGGCGTGCGTGGTCACCGTGGTCGTCAACGTGCCGGAGGACGGCTACCTGGCCGACATCTGGTACGCGCAGTTCCTGGCGGTGGACCTGGTGGTGGGGCTGATCGCGGCGGGGAGGTCCCGTCGCGTCTCGGTGCCGGTGGCCGTCGTGGCGCTCGCCGTGCAGATCGCCGCGAGCTTCGTGAACCCCTCCACCGACCCGGTGAGCCGGGCCATGATCTCCGTGCTGGCGGTCGTCACCGCGTGGACGGTCGGCAACTCCGTGCGGGCCCGGCGCGGCTACGCCGAGGCGCTCCGGTCGCACGCCGCCGCCGAGGCGGTCACCGCCGAGCGGCTGCGCATCGCCCGCGAGCTGCACGACATGGTCGCCCACAGCATCGGGGTGATCGCCATCCAGGCCGGCGTGGGGGCCCGGGTCATCGACACCCAACCGGCGCAGGCCCGCGCCGCGCTGGCCACCATCGAGGCGACCAGCCGCGACACCCTGGCCGGCCTGCGGCATACGCTCGGCGCGCTGCGCCGCCCGCAGTCGGAGTCGGCGTCGCTGGATCCGATGCCCGGGCTGGACGACCTGGACCGGCTCGTCGCGGCCGCCGCCGACGCCGGGGTTCGGGTGGACCTGCGGCGCGGCGGCGAGCGGCGGCCGGTCCCGGCCGAGGTCGACCTCGCCGCGTTCCGGATCGTGCAGGAGGCGCTGACCAACGTGGTACGACACGCGGGCAGCGACCGCTGCCGGGTCACCGTCACGCACGGCCCCGACGAGGTCGTGGTGGAGGTCGTCAACGACGGTCGGGGCGGCACGGTCGGCGGCGAGGGGCACGGCATCGTCGGCATGCGGGAACGGGTCGCCCTGGCCGGCGGCCGGTTCCACGCCGGGCCGCGTCCGGAGGGCGGCTTCCGGGTGGCGGCCTGGCTGCCGGCGCCACCGGCGGCGGAGGAGCCGGTCGGATCGCGGTCCGGGGCGGGGGAGCGGTGACCGTCCGGGTGCTGCTCGTCGACGACCAGCCACTGGTCCGCGCCGGCCTGCGGGTGCTCATCGCCGACGCCCCCGACATCGACGTCGTCGGCGAGGCGGGCACGGGGGCCGACGCGGTGCGGCTGGCCCACGAGGTCGTGCCGGACGTGGTGCTGATGGACCTGCGGATGCCCGGCATGGACGGCATCCGGGCCACCCGCGCGATCACCGCGCACGGCGGCGTCACCCGCGTCCTCGTGCTCACCACCTTCGACGACGACGAGCACGTGCACGCCGCGCTGCGCGCCGGCGCGAGCGGGTTCCTGGTCAAGGACATGGCGCTGGACGACATCCTCCACGCGGTCCGGGTGGTCGCCGCCGGGGACGCGCTGATCGCCCCTGGGGTCACCCGCCGGCTCATCGCCGAGTTCGCCCGCCGGCCGACCTCCACCGCCCCGCCCCGGACCCTCGACGGCGTCACCGACCGGGAGCGCGAGGTGCTGACCCTCGTCGGCCGGGGCCTGTCCAACGGCGAGATCGCCGCCGAGCTGGTGATCAGCGCGGCCACCGCCAAGGCGCACGTGGCCCGGCTGTTCGGCAAGCTGGGCGCCCGCGACCGCGTGCACCTCGTCATCGCCGCCTACGAGGCGGGGCTGGTCTCCCCGTCGCGGTGACGCGTCGTCGCGACGGGCGCGGGCCGCTGTCGGGCGCGGCCCCGGGCGGTCAGCGCAGGGCGGCCGCCACCGCGGCGCGGTGGTCGGTGAGCCAGTCGTGCCAGCCGCGGATCATCGGTGGCACTCCGGCGTCGCGCAGCCGGCGCATGCTCTCCTCGCCCCGGTCCGCGCCGGCCACGATGCCCCGCCAGGTGCCGTCGAGTTGGGCGAGCATCACGTCGACCAGTTCGGCGCGGGGCAGCGCGAGCGGCTCCGGGCCGGCCGCCTCGTAGGCGTCGCAGAGCAGCCGGGCGCGCCGGCTGAGCTCCGCCGGGTCGGCGTCCGGCCCCAGCGCCGCCCAGTGCCAGGCGGCGAAGGCGACGTCCTCGACCCGCCGGCCGGGCGCGGCCAGGTCCCAGTCGATCAGCGCCACGGGCAGCGGGCCGGCGGGGGAGTCCCGGTACACCGTGTTCTTCGGGGACAGGTCGCGGTGGCAGACCGTCTCGGCGTCGCCGGCCAGCGGGCTGCCCGCACAGGCGTCGTGCAGCCGCCGGAGCAGCTCGGCCAGCCGGGTCAGCGCCGGGTCGGCGAAGTACGCCGGGTCCTCCCGGTCCCGCCACGGCACCCGGCCGTCGACGTGGCTGAGCACCTGCCGGCCCCGCTCGTCCGTACCGAGGTGGCGGGGCGCGACGTCCGCACCCGTCCGCTCCAGGTGCCGCAGCAGCGCGGCGACGAAGTCGGCGTTCGCCGGCGCCGTACGCCGGACGGTGTCGCCGACCCGGACGACCTCGGCAATGAAGCCGCCGCCCAGCCGCTCCTCGGCGGCCCCGTCCGCGCGGCCGCCGCCCAGCCGCTCCTCGGCGGCCCCGTCCGCGCGGCCGGTGGCACCGGTCGGCTGCCGCCGCTCGCGTCCCGGCCCGCTGTCCCCGCCCGCTCCGGGCGGCCCGCTGCGCACCGCCGGCCTCAGCTCGGCCCGAGCCGGCGCTGTCGCTCCGCGCGCCACCAGCGGCGGATCAGCACGACGCTGGCGATCAGGCCGAGCGCGGCCGGAGCGGCGCCGAACCAGTTCATGTCGCCCGGGGAGGTGACCGCCGCGCCCACCGCCGCGTAGCCGAAGGCGGTGGGGGCGGAGGCGATCACGCTGCCGGCGAGGAACGGCAGCACCCGGGCGCCGGTGGTGCCGTAGCCGTAGCTGACCAGCCCGAAGCCGGCGATCGGCAGCAGCCGTACGGTGATCACGCCGAGGACGCTCTGCCGGGCGAACCAGCCGTCCAGCCGGGCCAGCCGGCCGCGCACCCGGTCGGCGACGAACTCCCGCCCGAGGAGGCGGCCGACCGTGAAGCCCAGCGCCGCCGCGAGCAGCGCGGCGCCCAGCGCGTACGCGGCGCCCTCCAGCGCGCCGAAGATCGCGCCCGAGGCGAGCGTGACGAAGGTGCGGGGCACCAGCGCGACCAGCAGCATCGCCCCGCCGAGCACCGCCGCCACGGGGGCGAGACCGCCCAGCCGGTCGGCCATCCGGGGCAGCTGGTGCGCCTCGGGCAGGTCGACGACGAGCAGCGTCGCCCCGAAGGCGGCGAGCAGGAGCAGCAGCAGGGCGAACCGGACGGCCGACGGCTGCCGCAGCAGCCGCCGGACGGCCGGGATCATGCCCGGGCGGCGGCGGCCACCGCGGCGCGGCGCTCGGCGCGCAGCCGGTCGGACCAGGTGTCGTCGAGCGGCGGGAGTTGGTGCACGCCGGTGGCCCAGCGCAGCAGCAGGTCCGCCAGGGCGGGATTGCGGGCCAGGGCCGGGCCGTGCGAATACGTGCCGAGCAGCTTGCCCCGCCACGCCCCCTCGGTGGCGCCGTCGTTGCCGACCCCGGCGGTGACCCGGGCCAGCGGGGAGACCCCCGGGCCGAGGTGGGTGCGCCCGCCGTGGTTCTCGAACCCGGTCAGCGCCGGCACGCCCAGCCGCGGGTCGATCTCGCCGGCCAGCTCGCCGACCGCGCGGGTCGGCCCCCGGTCGGAGGAGAGGTCGAGCAGTTCCAGCCCGGCGCAGAGGGTGCCCTTGGCGAAGAAGGAGGTGCCGAGGAGCTGGTAGCCGGCGCAGACCCCGAACACGACCGAGCCCTGGGCGACCGCCCGGTGCAGGCCGCCGTCGGCCAGCAGCCGCTGCGCGCCGAGCGCCTGCGGGCCGTCCTCGCCGCCGCCGATCAGGTAGATGTCGGCGGTGGAGGGGAGGCGCTGGTCGGAGCGCACCTCCAGCACCTCGACCGGGAAGCCGCGCTGGCGCGCCCGGCGGGCGAGGATCAGCGCGTTGCCGCGGTCGCCGTAGGTGGAGAGCAGGTCGGGGTAGATCCAGACGATGCGCAGGCTCTCAGTTGACACGGTCCAACTCCGCTCGGATGTCCTGGAACGCGGTGTAGTTCGCGATGACCTCCAGGCGGCCCGGGGGCACCGACCGGACGGCGTCGTCGAACGTCCGCACGTGCTGGAAGGGCACGTCGTTGACCTCCAGCCGGACCGCGAGGTCGTACGCGCGGTCGCCGGTGATCAGCACCTGCCGGCCCCGTAGCGGGGCGAAGTCGACGTCGAAGAGCCACGAGGTGTCCAGCCCGTCGGGATCCCGGGCGTTGATGGAGAGCAGCGTCGGCGCCTCGTCGGCCATGTCGAACGCCTCCAGCCAGCTGGCCGGGTTCTTCGCCAGCAGCAGCCGGATGTTGCGCCCGTCCCGGTCGACCTGGGCGTAGCGGCCCGCGACGGAGGTGACGGTGCCGAGCTGGAGCACCGCGTCGACGGGCCGGACGCCGAACTCGGCGGCGACGGCCAGCGCGGTCGCGGCGTTGCCGACGTTGACCTTGCCGGGGAGCTGGAGCTTGACCTTGTGCCAGGCGCCGGTCGGGTCGACCACGCCGTCGTCCTCCACGATCCACTGCGGCTCGGGCCGGCGCAGGGGACAGCCGCTGCACCACCACTGGTCGCCGGAGCGCTGGATGGTGGAGCCGCACTCGGGGCAGACCCAGGAGTCATCGTGCCAGCGTTGCCCGGCGCTGAACCAGGTGACGTGCGGCGGGGCGATGCGGTGGTCGTGGTTGGGCGGCGGGGTGGCGGCCCACACCACCATCGGGTCGTCGGCGTTGGCGACGATGCGGACGTTGGTGTGCCGGACCAGCGCGGCGCGCCAGAGCTGCGCCATCATGGCGACCTCCTTGGCCCGGTCGAGCTGGTCGCGGGAGAGGTTGAGCAGCGCCACCACGTGCGGTTCGGTGGCGTCCAGCACCTGGGCGAGGTAGTGCTCGTCCACCTCCAGCACCGCGTAGGGCGTGCTGCCGGCCTTGGCGAGCGCCGAGGTGTGGCCGGTCGGCATGTTGGCGCCGAAGGAGTTGGTGGCGACGCGGCCGAGCACCCCGACCGCCGCCGCGGTGAGCCGGGTGGTGGTGGTCTTGCCGTTGGTGCCCGAGACCAGGGCGATGGCGCGCCCGGCCGACAGGTGGGCCAGCAGGTCCGGGTCGATCTTCAGGCCGATCCAGCCGCCGATCACCGAGCCGTCACCGCGCCCCGCGGCCCGCGACAGCGCCGCGGCGGTCCGCGACACCGAGCTGGCCACCTTTGCCCGCAGGGGCATCTTCGCGTCCGTCACCCGAGCGAGGTTACCGGACCGGCGACCCCGCCAGATCGCCGCCGACGGCGAACCGTTCGGCCGGGGTGACCCGGCGGGGCGGTCGGACCGCGCTCAGCCGGACGGAGTCGATCTATGTCGGAAAGCGGACGGGCCTGGCGGGCGCCGGAGCCCTCCACTCCGCTCCACCCCCGTTGACGTGCTGTTTTGCGCGCCGAAAGGCCGCGCCACGCGGGCGATTCTGGTTGCAGGTGGAGGGAAGTGGAGTAGAGTGGGGCCCAATGGTGAGGCCGGGAGGGCCCACCGGCCCGGGGGGTCAGCGGCGCCGCGAACGCCGCTCAAGGGCGAGGGGGTTGGGCCGATGTTCCTCGGCACCCACACCCCACGCCTGGACGACAAAGGCCGGTTGATCCTCCCGGCGAAGTTCCGGGACGAGTTGGCGGGGGGTGTCGTGATCACCAAAGGGCAGGACCGTTGCCTCTACGCCTTCCCGATGCCCGAGTTCCAGCGGATCGCGGAGCAGTTGCGCGCGCAGCCGGTGACCAACAAGGCGGCCCGGGCCTACAGCCGGGTCTTCTTCGCCAGCGCGCACGACGAGGTGCCCGACAAGCAGGGCCGGGTGACGATCCCGGCCCACCTGCGGGCCTACGCCGCCCTCGACCGGGATTTGGTCGTGATCGGCGCGAGCAGCCGGGTGGAGATCTGGGACAAGGCTGCCTGGGAGACCTACCTCGCGGAGAGCGAAGACGACTTCGCCGACATCGAGGAGGGGGTGCTGCCCGGCGGTCTGTAGGGCGTGACGACGCCCGACGTACTGCGAGATCTCCACCCGCTTTCGAGTTCCTGGCACCCCTTCCCCGGTGCCAGGCGCACGATCCGATCGGAGGGCCGCGGCCTCCGACGGGCGGGAGCGGATGGGGATCTGGCGGTACGACGGCACGGCGTCGTCCGACGACGGACGCGTGAAGGACGAAGGTTTCACACCAGTGGGGGTCGACATGGGGGAGCTACGCGGCACGCACGTGCCGGTGCTGCTCGAGCGGTGTCTCGAGTTGCTGGCCCCCGCGCTGGGCCGGGGCGGGCGGACGGTCCACGTCGACGCGACGCTGGGGCTGGCCGGGCACGCCGAGGCGGTGCTCGAGGCGCATCCGGAGACGGTGCTGATCGGGCTGGACCGGGACACCGAGGCGCTCGCCCACGCGCGCGTCCGGTTGGCCCGCTTCGCCGACCGCGTCCACCTGGAGCACGCCGTCTACGACGAGCTCCCGGAGGTGCTCGACCGGCTGGGCTATCCGGCGATCGACGGCATCCTGTTCGACCTGGGGGTCTCCTCCCTGCAACTCGACGCACCCGACCGCGGGTTCGCCTACGCGCAGGACGCCCCGCTGGACATGCGGATGGACCAGACCCGGGGGACGACCGCCGAGGAGGTGGTCAACACCTACGCCCATCCGGACCTGGCCCGCGTGCTGCGGGTCTACGGCGAGGAGAAGTTCGCGGGCCGGATCGCCTCGGCGATCATCCGCGAGCGCGAGCGGGCCCGGATCACCTCGTCGGCGCGGCTGGCCGAACTGGTCAGGGAGTCCATTCCGGCACCCGCGCGACGAACCGGGGGACACCCGGCCAAGAGAACGTTTCAGGCTTTACGGATCGAGGTAAACAAGGAGCTGGCAGCGCTGGAGACGGCGCTGCCAGCCGCGCTCGACAAGCTCAACGTGGGCGGCCGCATGGTGGTCCTGTCCTACCACTCGCTGGAGGACCGGCTCACCAAGGCGGCGCTCAGCGACCGGGTCCGCAGCAAGGGCCCGGTCGACCTCCCGGTCGAACTGCCCGGGTCCGGTCCGACGTTCCGGCTGCTCAGCCGGGGCGCCGAACTGCCCGGGGAGGTGGAGGTCGCCGCGAACCCGCGGGCCGCCTCGGTGCGGCTGCGGGCCGCGGAGCGACTCGACCCGGACGCGGCGCAGCAGGGGCGTACCGACCGCGAACGGTACCGCCGGCGGGTGAAGGCGATGCACCAACCAGGGGCGGGGTCCCCCGGGTCCGACACGGATCCGACGGACCCCGGGGGACGGGACAGGGACGGACGAAGAGGGGGAGGGACATGACGATTGACAAGCGCGACCGCCGGGACGTCACCGGCGGCGGGCAGCGCGCACCGCGGTCGGGGGGCCGGACCGCGGCGGAGCGGGCCACGCGCATCGGGACCGGCACGCCGCGGGCGGACCGCGCGAGCCGGCAGGGGGAGACTCGCGCCCGGGGGGCGCGCGAGTTCCCGACCCAGGGCAGCGCCGCGCTGCGGCCGGCCGAGCGGGAGAGCGTCGCCACGGCGCGTCCGCCCCGGCTGCGGGTGGCGCCGCCGCCGCCGGTGAAGGTGCCGCGGGCGCCGTTCGCCGCGCTGGTGCTGGTGCTGGTGGTCGGCGGGGTGCTCGGCATCCTGCTGGTCAACACGAAGATCAACGAGAACGCCTTCCGGCTGGAGAAGCTCCAGGAGCAGCAGGCCAAGCTCGACGTGGAGCAGCAGCAGCTGACCAAGGAGATCGCCGACGCCGAGGCTCCGGGCAACCTGGAGGCCCAGGCCCGCCGGCTCGGTCTGGTGGAGGCCGGCGAGCCGGCCTACATCCGGCTGCCCGACGGCAAGGTGATCGGCGTGCCGCAGCCGGCCGAGGGCCAGCCCTCGATCACCAGCCAGCAGGGCGCGGGAGGCTGACGACCGTGCCGCCGAGATCGGAGGAACCGCGCCGGGACGCCACAGGCTCCCGGCGCGGTTCGTCCCGCAACACCGGTGGCCGGGGCGCCGAACCGCGCTCCGGCGAGCCGGGGGTCGGTGGCATCTCCGACGCCCGGGCGTACACCCCGCGCGGGCGCACCGTGCGCGAGCAGCGCGCCGGCGGCCGCGCCGAGCGGGACGCCGACGCCGGCCCCGCCGAGCAGCGCCGGACGCCGCGCAGCACCCGCTCCGGCGACCCGTTCCGCCCCGCCCTCCAGGTGCTCGACGGCGGGCGCGCGGGTGCCGGCCGGGCCGGCCGGCGGGAGGCGCCGGGCCGCTCGGGCGTCGTCCGCACGGTCACGCCCCGCGCCCCGCGTCACGACGACGACGACCCGCCGCCGCCGCGCCGCCGCGCCGCCGCGCGCCCCGCCCGCCGCCCGGACCGCCCGGCCGCCCGGCGGCCGTCGCGCAAGCCGCCCCGGCTGGCCGATCCCCGGCGCCGGCTGCGGCTGGGCACCGTGCTCACCCTGACGCTCTTCGCCGTCATCGGCATCCGGCTGGTCGTCCTCCAGACCGTGGAGACCCCGGCGTACGCCGGCGGCGGCGTCGCCGACCGGCTGCGCACCGTCACGCTGCCGGCGGCACGCGGCGCCATCTACGACCGGTCCGGCGCCCCGCTGGCGCACAGCGTCGAGGCCCGCTACGTCTACGCCGACCCCACCCAGATCAAGGACCAGCAGGCCACCGCCAGGGCGCTGTCCCCGTTGCTGGCCATGCCGGCCTCCGAACTGGCCGAGAAGATGAAGCCGCGCAAGCGGGTCAACGGCGTCGACTCGCAGTTCGAGTACCTGGCCCGGGGGGTGGACATCGACCGGGCCCGGCAGATCACGGCGCTGGAGCTGCCCGGCATCTACACCCACCGCGACGAGCGGCGCGAGGTGCCCGGCGGCGACCTCGCGGCCAACCTGCTCGGCTTCACCAGCCAGGACATGGTCGGGCTGGAGGGGCTGGAGGCCCGCTACGACGACGTGCTGCGCGGCAAGGACGGCAAGCGGGTCTACGAGGTCGGCCTCGGCGACCTGGCGGCCCCGATCCCCGGCGGCTACAGCGAGACGACGAAGGCCAAGCCGGGCAGCTCGCTCCAGCTCACCATCGACCGCGACCTGCAGTTCATGACGCAGCGGATGCTCAGCCGGCACATGGCGCAGAGCAAGGGCAGCACCGGCGCCGCGGTGGTGATCGAGATTCCCTCGGGCGAGGTGCTGGCCCAGGCCAGCCACCCCACCTACAACGCGGCGAAGCCCGTGCCGAGCGACCCGACCGACCGGGAGGACGCGGCCACCAGCTTCGTGGTCGACCCCGGCTCGGTGCACAAGGCCATCACCTTCGGCGCCGCGCTCCAGGAGCGGGTGATCACCCCGGACACCACGCTGCCGATCGCCAACGGCATCAAGAAGGGCGACACCTGGTTCACCGACACCCACCGGGCCGACGGGCGGCGGATGAGCCTGCCCGGCATGATGGCGTACTCGTCCAACGTCGGCACCATCCAGATCGCCGACAAGCTCGGCCCGGAACGCCTGATCGACTACCAGAAGCGGTTCGGCCTCGGGGAGCCCACCGGGGTCGGCATGCCCGGCGAGGCCAGCGGACGACTGCTGCCGGCCGACGAGTGGAGCGGGTCGTCGGCCGGGTCGGTGCCGATCGGGCACAGCGTGGACGCCACCCCGCTGCAGATGGCCGCCGTCTACGCGACGATCGCCAACAACGGCACGTACGTCCAGCCGCGCCTGGTCCGGGAGGTGATCGAGCCGGACGGGAAGCGTACGCCGACCGAGCCCCCGGTCACCCGCTCGGTGCTCAGCCCGGAGAACGCCGCCGCGCTGCGGACCATCCTGGAGGCGGTCACCACGGTCGAGGACGCCACCGGCAGAGCCGCGGCGATCCCCGAGTGGCGGGTCGCCGGCAAGACCGGCACCGGCTGGCGGCTGGTCGACGGGCGCAAGCAGCCCGGCGAGGTGGCCTCGTTCATCGGGATGGCCCCGGCCGAGAACCCGCGTTACGTGATCGCGGTCTTCGCGCACACCCCGGCCGGCGGGGGCGGGGACATCGCGGCCCCCGCGTTCCGGGACATGATGCAGTTCACGCTGCGTCACTACGGCGTGCCGCCGAGTGGGCAGAAGGCCCCGAAGTTCACGGTCTATCCACGTTGAGCGGCCACGCCGCGACATCATCGGTGAGTGCGGACGAACCACCGGGGCGGCTGTGCGGCCGGAACCGGACGACCGGGTAGGGTCTGACGCCGTGCCCGGCAATCCTCGTCCCCGTACCGTGATCGGTGTCCGGCTCGGCGACCTCGCCGCCCGCCTCGCCGTCGAGCCCCCGGAGGGCGCCCCCGAGCTGGTGGTGACCGGGGTGACCCACGCCAGCCAGGAGGTTCGCCCCGGCGACCTGTACGCGGCCCTGCCGGGTGCCCGCCGGCACGGGGCGGAGTTCGCCGCCGGCGCGGCGGCCGCCGGCGCGGTGGCCGCGCTGACCGATCCGGCGGGCGCCCGGGCGGTGGCCGAGGCGGGCCTGCCGGCGCTGGTGGTGTCCGACCCGCGCGCGGTGCTGGGCACCCTCGCCGCGGCCGTCTACGGCGACCCCACCGAGCACCTGACGGTGATCGGGGTGACCGGCACGGCCGGCAAGACCTCGACGGCCTACCTGGTCGAGTCCGGCCTGCGCGCCGCCGGCCACACCACCGGCCTGATCGGCACCGTCGAGACCCGTCTCGGCGACCTGGCGATCGACAGCGTGCGCACCACGCCCGAGGCGACCGACCTGCACGCCATGCTGGCCGCCGCCCGGGAGCGCGGCGTCACCGCCGTGGTCATGGAGGTCTCCAGCCACGCCCTGGCGATGGGCCGGGTCGGCGGGGTCCGGTTCACCGTCGGCGGCTACACCAACTTCGGCTCCGACCACCTGGACTTCCACGCCGACTCGGCGGACTACTTCGCCGCCAAGGCGCAGCTGTTCGACGGGCGCTGCGCCGTGGAGGTGCTCAACCACGACGACCCGGCGCTGAAGTCGCTGTACGGCCCGGCGACGGTCACGTACTCGGCGGCCGGCGACCCGACTGCCACCTGGTGGGCCGACGAGATCGGCGGCGAGGGGTACGCGCAGCGGTTCACCGCGCACGGCCCGGACGGGCTGGTCCTGCCGGCCGGCGTGGCGCTGCCGGGCCGGCACAACGTGGCCAACGCCCTGCTGGCCATCGCCGCGCTGGTCGGGGCCGGCGTGGACCCGGGCACGGCCGCCGCCGGGGTCGCCGCGTGCGGTGGGGTACCCGGCCGGCTGGAGCTGGTGAGCGCCCCCGGCCCGGTCCGGGGCGTGGTCGACTACGCGCACAAGGCGGACGCGATCGTCGCCGCGCTGGCGGCGCTGCGGGAGTTCGGCGCCGGCCGGTTGATCTGCGTGATCGGTGCCGGCGGGGACCGGGACCGGGGCAAGCGGCCGGTGATGGGCGCCGCCGCGGCGGAGGGAGCCGACGTGGTGCTGGTGACGGACGACAACCCGCGTACCGAGGATCCGGCGGCCATCCGGGCCGAGGTGCTCGCCGGCGCCCGGCACGCCGGCACGACGGCCCGGATCGAGGAGGTGGCCGACCGCCGGACGGCGATCGACGCGGCGGTCCGGCTGGCCGAGCCGGGCGACGTGATCGCGGTGCTCGGCAAGGGCCACGAGCGCGGGCAGGAGATCGGCGGCGAGGTGCACCCGTTCGACGACCGCACCGAGCTGGCCGACGCGCTGCGCGCCCGCTTCGCCGACCCGGCGGGTCAGCGGTGATCCCGCTCAGCCTGGCCGAGGTCGCCTCGGCGGTCGACGGGCGGCTGGCCGGCGCCGACCCGCAGGCCCGGGTCACCGGTCCGGTCGAGTTCGACTCGCGCAAGGTGCGCCCGGGCGCGCTCTTCGTCGCCTTCCCGGGCGAGAAGGTGGACGGGCACGACTACGCCGCCGGCGCGGTGGCCGCCGGCGCGGTGGCCGTGCTCGGCACCCGCGCG
The DNA here is from genome assembly GCF_051386315.1 of Micromonospora sp. URMC 107. Classification (NCBI taxonomy): domain Bacteria; kingdom Bacillati; phylum Actinomycetota; class Actinomycetes; order Micromonosporales; family Micromonosporaceae; genus Micromonospora; species Micromonospora sp. URMC 107. Next base: position 29,519 of record NZ_JBPQTK010000040.1, on the reverse strand, counting down.
GTGCCCGGCGTGCCGATGGTGCTGGTCGACGACGCGCTGGCCGCCATGGGCCGGCTGGCCCGCGCGGTGGTCGACCGGCTGCCCGGGCTCACCGTCGTCGGCTTGACCGGCTCGTCGGGCAAGACCACCACCAAGGACCTGATCGCCCAGCTCGCCGCGCGGCTCGGCCCGACCGTCGCCCCGCCCGGGTCGTTCAACAACGAGCTGGGGCACCCGTACACGGCGTTGCAGGCCGGGCCCGAGACCCGCTACCTGGTCATGGAGAAGGGCGCCCGCGGAGTGGGGCACGTGCGCTACCTCTGCGACGTGGTGCCGCCCCGGATCTCCGTGGTGCTCAACGTCGGGGTGGCGCACATCGGCGAGTTCGGCTCGGTGGAGACGATCGCGCTGGCCAAGGGCGAGTTGGTCGAGGCGCTGCCCGCCGACGGCCTGGCCGTGCTGAACGCCGACGACCCGCTGGTCGACGCGATGGCCTCGCGTACGGTCGCCCGGGTGGTCCGCTACGGCGAGGCGGCGCACGCCGACGTGCGGGCCGAGGACGTGACGCTGGACGACCGGGGGCGGCCCGCGTACACCCTGGTCACCCCGGAGGGGACCGCGCCGGTGCGGCTCGGGCTGACCGGCCGGCACCAGGTGTCCAACTCGCTCGCCGCCGCCGCGGTGGCCCGCGAGCTGGGCATGCCGCTGGCCGAGCTGGCCACCGCGCTGGGCGCCCTGGGGCTGGTCTCCACCCGCCGGATGGACGTCTTCGAACGCGCCGACGGGGTGACCGTGATCGACGACTCGTACAACGCCAACCCCGCCTCGATGGCGGTCGCGCTGCGTGCGCTGGCCGGCATCGGGCGGGAGCGGCGCACCGTCGCGGTGCTCGGCTACATGGCGGAGCTGGGTCCGTTCGAACGCGACGGGCACGCCGAGGTCGGCCGGCTCGCGGCCGAGCTGGGCGTAGACCGGCTGCTCGTGGTGGGCGAGCCGGCCGCGCCGATCCACGAAGGCGCGACATCGGTAGGTGACTGGGGAGGAGAGTCGGTGCTGCTCACCGATCAGGCGGCGGCCGTCGAGGTGCTGCGCAGCGAGTTACGGCCGGGCGACGTCGTCCTGGTGAAGGGCTCGCGGTACCGCACCTGGGAGGTGGCCGACGCGCTGCGCGCGGAGGCCGCCGGTGGCGGGGCGAACGAGCAGGCGACGGAGGGCGGCGCCGCATGAGGGCGGTCATCGTCGCCATCGGGGTGGCCTTCCTGGTCTCGCTGCTCTGCACCCCGATCGCGATCAAGGTGTTCGCCCGGCTGAAGGCCGGCCAGCCGATCCGATCGAACCTCGGGCTCGCCAGCAACGAGGGCAAGAAGGGCACGCCGACGATGGGCGGCGTGGTGTTCATCCTGGCCACGGTCATCGCGTACGTGGCCGGCCACCTGGCGCTGACGACCCTGCCGGACGCGCAGATCGCCCAGGTCGAGCCGACGATCACCGCGCTGGTGCTGCTGGGGCTGATGGTCTTCTCCGGCGCCGTCGGCTTCATCGACGACTTCCTCAAGGTGCGCAAGCGGCACAGCGGCGGGCTCAACAAGCGCGGCAAGCTGCTCGGCCAGATCCTGGTCGGGGCGGTCTTCGGTGTGGTGGCGCTCTACTTTCCGAGCACCATGACCGACGCCTCGGGGGCGGAGACCAACACGGAGACCGTGGGCAGCACGACGCTCAGCTTCATCCGGGACATCCCGGCGCTGGACGTCACCAAGATCGGCGCGGTGGTCATCTTCATCTTCGTGGTGATGGCCGCGACCAACGGCGTCAACCTCACCGACGGCCTCGACGGCCTGGCCACCGGCGCCTCGGTGATGGTCCTCGCGGCGTACGCGCTGATCGCCTTCTGGCAGTACCGGCACTGGTGCGCCGACCCGAACTACACCCAGGACTACTGCTACGCCGTCCGGGACCCGCTGGAGATCGCGCTGATCGCCGGCGCGGCGGCCGGGGCCTGCGTGGGCTTCCTGTGGTGGAACACCTCGCCGGCGCGGATCTTCATGGGCGACACCGGCGCGCTGGGCCTCGGCGGCCTGATCGCCGGCATGGCGATGTCCACCCGGACGATCCTGCTGCTGCCGATCATCGGCGGCCTCTTCGTGATCATCACGATGTCCGTGGTGATCCAGATCATCTCGTTCCGCACCACCGGCAAGCGCGTCTTCCGGATGTCGCCGTTGCAGCACCACTTCGAGCTCGCCGGGTGGAGCGAGGTCAACATCGTGGTCCGGTTCTGGATCATCGCCGGCATCGGCGTGGCCATCGCGCTGGGCCTGTTCTACAGCGAGTTCCTCGCCAACATGACCTGAGTGGGCCGGCAGGTCCCGCCGCGGGGCCCGGGCGCGTGCCGCCCGGGCCCCGCGCCGCGTCCGCCCGGCGGGACGGCCCGCGCGGCCCGGCGCAAGCCCGACACGCCGACCGGTCGGTTGCGCCGGTGGCGGACCCGGGAAACCGCCATGATGTTCCCGTGGGGGAGGGACGAAACATCGAGGTCACGGCAGAAGGGACACCCGGGCGGTCACCGGGGGGCAGGCGTACGCGCGACGCGCCCGCCGCGACGCGCGGGCCGGACGAGCCCGGTCCCCAGCTGCCGCGTGGGCTGGACGCCGCGGGCGGCCTGGCCGCGCTGCGCGGGCTGCTGGAGCGGCCGTTGGCCTCCTACTACCTGCTGCTGTCCAGCGCCGGGCTGCTGCTGCTGATCGGCCTCACCATGGTCTTCTCGGCCACCAGCGTCCGGGACTACGCGGAGAACGGCAACGCCTCGACGTCCCTGGTCAAGCAGGCGATCTTCGCGGTGATCGGCATCGTCGCGTTCTGGGCGTGCCAGCGGCTGCCGGCGACGACCTACCGGGCGCTGGGCCGGCCGCTGCTGTTCACCGCCATCGGCCTGCTGCTGGTGCTCAACCTGCTGCTCGCGTACGCCCGGCTGACCGGCCAGGAGTCCGCCCGGATCGGCCCGGTCGAGGCCCGGCTGCTCTGGCTCTTCGTCGGCGGCATCCAGGTGCAACCCTCCGAGTTCGCCAAGTTCGCCCTGGTGCTCTGGGGCGCCCACGTGATCGCCCGCAAGGGTGCCGCGCTGGGCTGGTGGCGCGAGCTGGCCACTCCCCTCTTCCCGGTGGTGGGCCTGCTCTTCGTCCTCGTCGGCTACAACGACCTGGGCACCATGCTCTGCCTGCTCGCCCTGGTCGTGGGGCTGCTCTGGGCGGCCGGGGTGCGGATGCGGGTCTTCGCCGCGCTCTCCGCGGTCGGCCTGCTCGGCATCGGCCTGCTGGTCGCGGTGGCCTCGCTGGGCGCCGGCTCGGGCGAGACGGGCGCGGAGAACTACCGGCTGGCCCGGCTGACCGCCTTCATCGACCCGCCTCCACTGGACGTGTGCAAGGACGCGGGCTGCTACCAGATCGCCCAGGCCCGCTACGCGATCGAGAACGGCGGGTGGTTCGGCGTCGGCCTCGGCAAGAGCATCGCCAAGTGGCAGTGGCTGCCGGCGGCGGAGAACGACTTCATCTTCGCCGTGGTCGCCGAGGAACTGGGCGTCGTCGGGTGCGGCGTGGTGGTGGCGCTCTTCGCCGTGCTGGCGTACACCGGGCTGCGGATCGCCCGCCGGGTCGAGGACCCGTTCCGCCGGCTCGCCGCCGCGGCGGCGACCACCTGGCTGGTCGGCCAGGCGGTGATCAACATCGGCGGGGTGGTCGGCCTGCTGCCGCTGACCGGCGTGCCGCTGCCGTTCATCTCCGACGGCGGGAGCGCGCTGGTCGTCACCCTCGCCGCCATCGGGATGCTCGCCTCCTTCGCCCGCGCCGAACCCGACGCCGCCAGAGCCCTGCATGCCCGTCCGCCGGCCCGATGGGTCCGACTACTCTGGGCCCCGTTGCCGCCGCTTCCCGGGCGGCGCCGCCGTCCGGCGGCGCCCCCGGCTGCCCGAGGGTCCGTGCCCCGGTCGCGGGAGCGGCGAGAAGACGACCAGGCCGCACCGCGCGGTGTCCGGGTGGCCCGGACCCGCCGCGGATCGGCGGACGAGAGGAGACGTTGATGGGTCCGCTGCGTTCGGTGGTGCTCGCGGGAGGTGGCACCGGGGGGCACATCTACCCGCTGCTCGCCTTCGCCGACTGCCTGCGCCGACACGACCCCGGCGTCCGGATCACCTGTCTGGGCACACCGAAGGGCCTGGAGAACGAGCTGATCCCGCCGCAGGGCTACGACCTGCGGCAGATCCCGGCCTACCAGCTGCCCCGGTCGGTGAACATGAACCTGGTCAAGACCCCCGGCCGGATGTGGACCGCGGCGCGCGCCGCGGGCAAGGTCATCGACGAGGTGCGCGCCGACGTGGTGGTCGGCTTCGGCGGGTACGTCTCCGTGCCGGCCTACCTGGCCGCCTGGCGGCGCGAGCTGCCGATCGTGATCCACGAGGTGAACGTGCCGCCGGGGGTGGCCAACCGGCTGGGGATGCGGTTCACCGACCACGTGGCGGTCGGCTTCCCGCACCAGCCCGCCCAGGCCGAGGCCCTGCGCGACGCCCGGGTGGTCGGCGTGCCGCTGCGTCGGGGCATCGCCGGGCTGGACCGGTTCGCCATGCGCAACGCGGCCAGGGCCCACTTCGGGCTCCGTCCCGACCTGCCGGTGCTCTTCGTCGCCGGCGGCTCGCAGGGCGCCCGCTCGATCAACCTCGCCGTCGCCGGCGCGGCCAAGGAACTCGCCCGCAACGGGGTGCAGGTGCTGCACGTGATCGGCGCCCGCAACGAGCCGGTGCCGGTCCCCACCGACCTGCCGGTCCCGTACGTGACGCTGCCCTACCTGTCCGAGATGGAGGCCGGCTACGCCGCGGCGGACCTGATGCTCGGCCGGGGCGGGGCGATGACCTGCGCGGAGGTGGCCGCGATCGGGCTGCCCACCATCTACGTGCCGTACCCGCACAGCAACCAGGAGCAGAAGCGCAACGCGCTGCCCGTCGTGGAGGCCGGCGGCGGGCTGCTCGTCGACGACGCCGAGCTGACCCCGGACTGGGTCGAGCGGACGATCGTCCCGCTGATCCGCGATCCGCACCGGCTGCACGCGATGGGCGCCGCCGCCGCCGCGTACGGGCGCCGCGACGGCGACGAGGCGCTGCTCAACTTCGTCTACGAGGCGGTGGCCCGGTGAGTCTGGCCACCGCGACGGGAAGGTACTCGGCATGAACACCGCACAGTTCACCCCGGCCGGCACGCTCACCGCCGAGGACCTGGGCACGATCCACCTGATCGGTGTCGGCGGGGTCGGCATGAGCGGGCTGGCCCGGCTCTTCCTCACCCGGGGCATCCGGGTCTCCGGCAGCGAGCTGCGGGAGTGGCCCTCCCTGGCCGGCATGCGGGCCCTCGGCGGCACCATCCACATGAGCCACGAGGCGTCCAACCTCGACGGCGTCGACACGGTCGTCTACTCCTCGGCGATCCCGCAGGACCACCTGGAGATGGTGGAGGCGCGTCGGCGCGGCCTGCGCGTGCTGCACCGCTCCGAGGCGCTGGCCGCCGCGATGACGGGCCGCCGGACGGTGGCGGTCGCGGGCACCCACGGCAAGACCACCACCACCTCGATGGTCACCATGGTGCTCCAGCAGGCCGGGCAGGATCCGTCCTTCGTGATCGGTGGGGAGATCTCCGAGGTCGGCTCGGGCGCCCACCACGGCACGGGCGAGCACTTCGTGGTCGAGGCGGACGAGAGCGACCGCTCCTTCCTCATCTACCGCCCGTACGTGTCGATCGTCACGAACGTCGAGGCCGACCACCTGAACACCTACGGCGACCTCGCCACGCTGGAGGCGGCCTTCGCCGAGTTCGCCCGGCTCACCGACCCGGACGGCTTCATCATCACCTGCGCCGACGACCCGGGCGGGCGGCGGCTGGCCGAGACGCTGCGCGCGGAGGGCCGCCGGGTGCACACCTACGGCGAGGCGGCGGACGCCGACCTGCGGCTGACCGACGTCGCCTCGTCGGCCCGGGGGGTGCGCTACCTGGCGGGCATCGACGGGCGGTCGCTCGGCGAGTTCCGGCTGCCGGTGCCGGGGCGGCACATGGGGCTCAACAGCGCCTCGGCCGTGCTGACCGCGTACCTGCTGGGCCTGCCGCTGGAGGCGGCGGAGGCCGCGCTCGCGGCGTTCCCCGGCGTGCGGCGGCGCTTCGAGCGCAAGGGCGTCGCGGACGACGTGCTGGTCTACGACGAGTACGCCTACCACCCGACCTCGATGACGCTGGCGTTGCAGACGCTGCGCGAGGTGGCCGGGGACGGCCGGCTGATCGTGGTCTTCCAGCCCTACCGGCTCTACCGCACCCGCGACCTGCAGGCGGAGATCGCCGAGTCGCTGTCCATCGCCGACGAGCTGGTGCTGCTGGAGGTCTTCGGGCCGGGCGAGCTGCGCGAGCCGGGGGAGGGGTCGGCGGCGCTGATCGAGGCGGTGTCGCTGCCGGCGGAGCGGAAGGTCTTCGTGGACTCCTGGGATGCCGCGCCGGTGGAGGTGGCCCGGCGGGCCCGCCCCGGCGACGTCGTGGTGACCATGGGCGCCCCGCCGATCTCGCTGATGGGCGACCAGCTGCTGGCCGCGCTGACGGCGCGTGCCGCCGATCCGGCGGCGCCGGCGGGCACGACCCCCGGCGGCGAGGCGGGCGGGACGACGACCATCGGCGGCACCGTCCCCGGCGCCGGCAGCGCGGTCCCGGACGGCGCGGCGCCCGCGGCCGGATGAGTCCCGGCCCGGCGCGGGGGCGCACCACCGGCGCGGACGGCGGCGGCCGGCGCGGGCCGGTGCGCCGGTGGCAGCTGGTGCGGGCCGGCAGCGACGCGGTGCCCGCCTCGACCCGCCGGTTCATGGCCCGGGCCCGGCAGCGCCGGATGCGCGCGGCGCTGCCGTGGGCGGTCGCCGCGGGCGTGCTCGGGGTGGCCGCGCTGGTCGCCTGGACCCTGCTCGGCACGGGGCTGTTCGGGGTGCGTGAGGTCCGGGTCGAGGGCGCCGAGCTGGTGACCACGGTGCAGGTCCGCGACGCGGCCGCGGTGCCCGACGACGCCCCGCTGGCCCGGGTGGACCTGGCCGCCACCGCGCGGCGGGTCGGCGGGCTGCCGGCGGTGGAACGGGCGGTGGTGACCCGGGACTGGCCGGACACGCTGGTGGTGCGGGTGACCGAGCGCACCGGCGTGGCGGTGGTGCCGCGCGGGGAGCAGTTCGTGGTGATCGACCGCGCGGGCGTGGTCTTCCGCACCGTGCCCCGGCAGCCGGACGGCCTGCCGTTGGTCCGGCTCGCCGAGCCGGGCCCGGGCGACGGGCCGACCCGGGCGGCGCTGGAGGTGCTCGGCGCGCTCACCCCGCAGCTGCGGGCCGAGCTGGTGGACGTGACCGTCGAAGGGCTGGCCCGCATCACGCTGCGGCTGCGCGGCGACCGGGTGGTGGTCTGGGGGGACGCGACCCGGGGCGCGGACAAGGCCCGGGTGGCCAGCGCCCTGCTCGATCGGAAGGCCGACACCATCGACGTCAGCGCGCCGGACGTGGTGACCCTGCGGTGACCGGTGGCTCAGTCGCGACGTGACCCGCCCCGCTCCGGCGGCGACACGCCGAGCGGGTCCTTGGCTCATCGCGTGAGGGCGCTTACGTTGCCCCGAAGGGGATCAGTGGTTGACATAAGTGTAAGCCTCTAGTAGAGGGTGAGGGTTTGATCCTCACGCTCACTGGTGACAGCTGTCGTCGGCCGCTGGTTTGGCCAGGCCTTACCCGGTCGGCCCATGCCAATCTCGAAGGGAAAGGACCGGAGATGACACCTCCGCACAACTACCTGGCGGTCATCAAGGTCGTCGGCATCGGTGGCGGCGGCGTCAACGCCGTCAACCGGATGATCGAGGTTGGGCTCAAGGGCGTCGAGTTCATCGCGATCAACACCGACGCGCAGGCGCTGCTCATGAGCGACGCCGACGTCAAGCTCGACGTCGGCCGCGAGCTGACCCGTGGGCTCGGCGCCGGCGCCAACCCCGACGTCGGCAAGAACGCCGCCGAGGACCACCGCGACGAGATCGAGGAGGTGCTCAAGGGCGCCGACATGGTCTTCGTGACCTGCGGCGAGGGCGGCGGCACCGGTACCGGCGGCGCGCCCGTGGTGGCGAACATCGCCCGCAAGCTCGGCGCGCTGACCATCGGCGTGGTCACCCGGCCGTTCTCGTTCGAGGGCAAGCGCCGCCAGGTGCAGGCGGAGTCCGGAATAGACGAGCTGCGCAACCAGTGCGACACGCTGATCGTCATCCCCAACGACCGGCTGCTGGCGCTCGGCGACCGCAACATCAGCATGATGGACGCGTTCCGCACCGCCGACCAGGTGCTGCTCTCCGGTGTCCAGGGCATCACCGACCTGATCACCACGCCGGGTCTGATCAACCTGGACTTCGCGGACGTCAAGAGCGTGATGAGCGGCGCGGGCAGCGCGCTCATGGGCATCGGCAGCGCGCGCGGCGAGAACCGCGCCGTCGAGGCGGCCGAGGCGGCCATCTCCAGCCCGCTGCTGGAGCAGAGCATGGACGGCGCGCGCGGCGTGCTGCTCTCCATCGCCGGCGGGTCGGACCTCGGCCTGTTCGAGATCAACGACGCGGCCCAGCTCGTCACCGACGCGGCCCACCCGGACGCGAACATCATCTTCGGTGCCGTCATCGACGACGCGCTCGGCGACGAGGTGCGGGTCACCGTCATCGCGGCGGGCTTCGACGGGGGCGCCCCGGCCTACAAGGCGGCCGAGCCGCCCCGCAAGAGCAACCAGAACCAGCCGGCGCAGCCGAGCGCACCGGTCGCCCCGCCGGCCACCATGCCGGCCCCGCAGCAGTCGCCCCGCCGGGTCCTCTTCGACGACGTCGACGTGCCCGACTTCCTCAAGAACGGTTCCTGAGCACCGCGATGACCGACAGCCAAGCCACGGTGCGTTCGGACCGGCGCGCCGAGATCGCGGCCGGCCTGGGCCGCGTACGCTCCCGGATCGCGGACGCCTGTGCCGCCGCGGGGCGGGACGAGTCCGAGGTCACCATGATCGCGGTGACCAAGACCTACCCGGCCGGGGACGTGGTGGCCCTGGCCGGGCTCGGCGTCGTCGACGTGGGGGAGAACCGCGACCAGGAGGCGGCCGCCAAGGCCGCCGAGGTGGCCGCGGCCGGGGTGACTGCCCGGTGGCACTTCATCGGGCAGTTGCAGCGCAACAAGGCCCGTTCGGTGGTCCGCTACGCCGACGTCGTGCACTCGGTCGACAGTGTCCGGCTGGCGCGGGCGCTGGACGCGGCGTCGTCGGCGGTGCGGGACCGGCCGCTGGAGGTGCTGGTCCAGGTCAGCATCGACGGTGACGCGGCCCGGGGCGGGGCGCTGCCGGACTCGGCCGACCCGGGTGCCGGGCTCGACGCGGTCGCCGAGGCGGTGGCCGGCGCGGAGGCGCTGCGGCTGACCGGCCTGATGGCGGTCGCGCCGCTGGGCTGGGAGCCGGAGCGGGCGTTCGCCCGGCTGGCCGAGGTGGCCGCCGCGTTCCGGACGGTCCACCCGGAAGCCACCGCGCTCTCCGCCGGGATGAGCGGCGACCTGGAGATCGCGATCCGGTACGGCGCGACACATGTCCGCGTCGGCAGCGCGTTGCTCGGAATGCGTCCCACGCTGCGGTAGCCTGACCGCGGGAAGCAAATTACAGCTGTGTTGTTTGAGGGAGCGGCGTCCCGTTGTCGGGGGTCGTGGCACGCGACGCGAATCGCGTGTCAGGGGATTGCCGATCCGCTCCGGTGGGCAAGAGTGGTCCACTCGCGACAAGCGACACGGTACGGGGGCGCGTGCCGCACGGCGGACGGGAAGGGCGCGGGATGGGTGCACTGCGCAAGGCGGGGGTCTGGCTCGGTCTGGTCGAAGAGGACGACGAGCGGGCCTACGACGACGGTGGCTACGACAAGGGTGGCTACCGCGATTCGCGCTACCGGCAGAGCCGGTACTCGGAGGAGTTCGCCGACGAGGACGAGGACGACTCCGAGGAGCCTCCGGCGCCCCGGTCCCGGATCGGTGACCGTGGCCGGCTCTCCGAGCGCGCCGCCGCCCGGGCGGCCGACGCCGAGCGGGGCGACACCGACCGGCCGGAGCGGGCCGAGCGGTCCAGCGTCCGCTCGATCACCCGGCCGTCGGCCGGGGACACCTCGGGCGCGTTGACCTACCACACCCGCGACAACCTGGCCCTGGCGCCGCAGGCACAACCCCGGGAGCGTGCGGTGATGGCCGAGGAGGAGCAGCGTTACCAGATCACCACGCTGCACCCCACCACGTACCGCGAGGCGCGCACCATCGGTGAGCACTTCCGGGACGGCGTTCCGGTGATCATCAACCTCACCGAGATGGACGAGGCGGACGCGCGTCGACTTGTCGACTTCGCCGCCGGCCTCGCGTTCGGGCTGCGGGGTACGATCGAGCGCGTGACCAATCGGGTGTTCCTGCTCTCACCGGCCAACGTCCAGGTCACCGCGGAGGACAAGGCCAAGATCGCCGAGGGCGGCTTCTTCAGCCTGAGCTAGCCCCGCCCGACCCGAGGGACGTCACCTGCCGTGTTGTCGATCGTGCTGCAAGTGCTGTATCTGGTGCTGTACTTCTTCCTGCTCGTCCTGCTGGCCCGGTTCGTCCTGAGCGCCGTCCTGCAGTACGGCCGCCGCTGGCAGCCGGGGCGCGGGGCATCGGTAGGGCTGGAAATCGTGTGGAGCGTCACTGATCCCCCTCTCAACGCGTTGAGGCGTGTGATCCCTCCGTTGCGAATTGGTACCGTGAGCATCGACCTGGCCTCACTTGTGCTCCTGGTTATCCTGTTCGTGCTGATGGAGTTCGTGTTGAGGCGGTCGATCATCGGCACCGTCTGATGACCGACGCGCTTTCGCGGCCGCAACTGACCCGAGGAGTTTCGATGCCGCTGACCCCGGCCGACGTCCACAACGTCGCCTTCAAAAAGCCGCCGATCGGCAAGCGGGGCTACGACGAGGAGGAGGTCGACGCTTTCCTGGACGAGGTCGAGCGCGAGCTTGCCCGTCTCATCGAGGAGAACAACGAGCTGCGCGCCCAGGTGGAGCGCGGCGGCCGTGGTGGCGCCCCCGCCGGCCCCGGCGGCGACGCCCGTCTCGCGGCGGAGCTCAACGACGTCAAGGCCCAGCTCGACCGGGTGCAGCGCGACAAGGCGGCGGCCGAGCAGGCTGCCCGCGCGATGCAGGCCGAGCTGGAGCAGGTCCGTACCGCCGGTGGCCCGGCGGTCGGCGGTGACGGCGAGCAGCAGGCGCTGCGGGTGCTGATGATGGCCCAGCGGACGGCCGACGACCACGTCTCCGACGCCCGTCGCGAGGCCGACCAACTGCTCTCCGAGGCCCGTTCCAAGGCCGAGGAGGTCACCCGCGAGGCCCGCGCCAAGGCAGACGCCCTGGAGCGCGACGCCCGCCAGCGGCACCAGGAGGCCATGGGCGGCCTGGACGCCAAGCGCACCGCCCTGCAGAAGCACATCGAGGAGCTCAAGCAGTTCGAGCGCGAGTACCGCACCCGGCTCAAGGCCTACCTGGAGAGCCAGCTGCGTGACCTCGACGGTCGCGGCCAGGGCCTGGAGGCCGAGATGACCCGGGGTGTCGAGGGCACCCGAGCCGCCAGCGGCGGCAACGGGCTGGCCACGGCCGGTCTCGCCGGCTCCTACGGCGGCGGTCGTTCCGGCGCTCTCGAAGCCGGTCGCTGAACCATCGGTCGGCGACCGTCGCCACCATGACGGTCGCCGACCTCGCCTCATCAGCACGACGCGGCGGGGGTGAGCCGTGATAGTCGCCAGTCTCCTGCTCATCCTCGTCGCGGTGGTGCTGCTGGTGCTCGGCCTGGCCGGTGGCTCCAGCGTTCTCCTGACCATCTCCATCGCGGCCAGCCTGTTGGCCGCCGTCGCGCTGGTCGCGGGCGCCCGCCAGGCGGCCGCGGACCGGGCGACGGCGGATCCGGGCCGGCCGGGGTGGCGGCCTCGCCGGGCGACCCGCCCGGCCGGGCCGGCCTTCGCCGGCGGGCCGCCGGTGGAGCCGGAGATCGCCGTCCAGCACGTTCCTCCCACGGTCGACGCCGACGGCACCGGGTGGCGGCAACCACCCGAGCCGTCGGCGACCGACGATGATGTCCCGGCGGCCACGCCCGGCGCCGGCCCCGCCGTGCCGTACGACGACGAGCCGCCCGCGCAGAACGTCACGCCGGTCGAGGCCGCCCGGGTGGCCCGCCTCGACGCCGAGGTGCGGGTGGTCGACGGGCGGCCCCGCTACCACCTGGCCGACTGCGCCTACCTCGCGGGCCGGGAGCACGAGCCGCTGCCGGTCGCCGAGGCCGTCGACCTCGGCTTCACCCCGTGCGCCCGCTGCGCGCCCGACACCGCCCTCGCCGCCGACGCCGGTCGGATTTGAGCGGCGGGACGGTTCCCTGATGGACGCCACGCTGACCGTCGCGGTCCGGGTGAAGCCCGGCTCCGCCCGGGCCCGCGTCGGCGGCCGCTTCGACGGGCCGCACGGGCCCGCCCTCGTGATCGCGGTGAACGCCCCGGCCGTGGACGGGCGGGCCACCGAGGCGGCCCGGCGGGCGCTGGCCGGTGCGCTGGGCGTACGGCCGGGCGTGGTGTCGTTGCGGGCCGGCGCCGCCAGCCGCGACAAGCTCTTCCTGGTCGAGGGCCCCGCCCCCGAGCTGGCGGAGGCACTGCGCCGGCTGCGCGACGGGGCCGCCGGGTGACCGACGCCGGGGCCGGGCGGCGGTGACGCCGGGGCTGGATCTCGCGCTCCTGCTCGGCGCGGGTGTCCTGCTGGTCGCGGTCGGCGCCGTCCGTCTCTCCACCCGGCTCGGCGTGCCGAGCCTCCTGGTCTACCTGGCCCTCGGGGTGGCGATCGGGGAGGCGGGGCTGGGCATCCGCTTCGACGACGCCGAGCTGACCCGGACCCTGGGCTTCTGCGCGCTCATCGTGATCATCGCCGAGGGCGGGCTGACCGCCCGGTGGAGCACCCTGCGGCCGGTGCTCGGGCTGGCCGCCCTGCTCTCCACGGTCGGCGTGGTGGTCAGCATCCTGGTCGTCGGCCTCGTGGTGCACCTGCTGCTGGGCCTGGACTGGCGGCTGGCCCTGCTCTACGGCGCGGTGCTCTCCTCCACCGACGCGGCGGCGGTCTTCGCCACGCTGCGCCGGCTGCGGCTGCCGCCGCGCCTGGTGGCCACCCTGGAGGCGGAGTCGGGGATGAACGACGCCCCGGTCGTGCTGCTGGTGGTGCTGCTGTCCCGGGAGGGGATCACCCACCCGTGGTGGTACGAGGTCTCCCTGGTGAGCTACGAGCTGGGCGCCGGCGCGGCGGTCGGCTTCGCGGCCGGCGTGGGCGGGCGGTGGGCGCTGCGCCGGGCGGCGCTGCCGTCGGCGGGGCTCTACCCGATCGCGGCGGTCGGGTTGACGGTGTTCGCCTACGCGGCCGGCGCGGTGCTGCACGCCTCGGGCTTCCTCGCCGTCTACGTGGCGGGGGTGATCCTCGGCAACGCCCGGCTGCCGCACCGGCAGGCGATCCTCGGCTTCGCCGACGGCCTCGCGTGGCTGGCCCAGATCGGGCTCTTCGTACTGCTCGGGCTGCTCGTCTCGCCGGGCCGGCTGGGCTCGGCGGTGCTGCCGGCGGTGGTCGCCGGGCTGGCACTGGTCCTGCTGGCCCGGCCGCTGTCGGTGGCGGCGTCCGCACTGCCGTTCCGGTTCGACCTGCGCGAGCAGGCGTTCCTGTCCTGGGCGGGGCTGCGTGGGGCGGTGCCGATCGTGCTCGCCACCATCCCGCTGTCGCAGCGGGTGCCCGGCGCCGACCGGCTCTTCGACGCGGTCTTCGTACTGGTGGTGATCTTCACGCTGCTGCAGACCGGGACGCTGGGTCCGGTGGCCCGCCGGCTGCGGGTGACCGCGCCGGCCGAGCCGACCGAGATCCGGGTGGAGACGGCACCGCTGGAGCGGATGGGCGCGGACCTGCTCCAGTTGGAGGTGCCGCCCGGCTCGCGGCTGGCGGGGGTGCACGTCGACGAGTTGCGGCTGCCGCTGGGCGCCTCGGTGACGCTGGTGCTGCGCGACGGGGCGGGTGTCGTGCCCGGCCCGGACTTCCGGCTCAAGACCGGCGACAGCATGTTGATCGTGGCCACCGCCGGGGTCCGCGACGAGACGGAGCGGCGGCTGCGGGCGGTCAGTCGGCGGGGCCGGCTGGCCCGCTGGTTTGGCGAGTACGGCCGGGGCCCGGACGCGTGATCTGCTAGCGTTCCTTTTGCCCCGGTTAGGGATGACTAGGGGCCGAACGTCGGTGCGTCGGTGCGGCACGTTGTCGTGCGCCTGTACGTTCCGTATTCTTGCGAACCTCCGGAGTGCGCGGCGCCGTCGCCGCGCGCCCCTTTTGTACCTGGGGGCGCCGATGCCGGCGGCCCCTGTCCAGGTGCCGCGGACCGCCGCGGTTCCGCGGCCGAGGGAGCGACGATGGCGAAGCCAGCCGACACCAGGACCGCCGGCCGGAAGCCGGTGGCGAAGGCCACCCGCAGCGCTGCGGAGACCGAGAAGATCCGGGCGGCCCTGGCGGCGCGGCGCGACGAGTTGCGCGCCGAGTACGATCGGACGCTGAGCGAGATCACCGAGCTGCAGCGCGACCGGCTGACCGACTCGGCCGGGGACGACCAGGCCGACACCGGGACCAAGACGTTCGAGCGTGAGCAGGAGATCTCTCTCGCCAACAGCATCCTGGAACGGATCACGCAGGTCGAGCGCGCGCTGGAGCGGCTCGACGAGGGTGGCTACGGCTGGTGCGAGCGGTGCGGCAACCCCATCCCGGTGGAGCGGCTCGCCGCGTTCCCGTCGGCCACCCTCTGCGTGACGTGCAAGCAGCTGGAGGAGCGGCGCTGAGGCCCGCTCCCCGGCGGCCATGGGAGGCGGCGCGCGAGCGTCGCCGCGAGCGTCGATGGGGAGCAGATGTCCGAAGCACCGCCCGCAGGGCCCGGCAGCGCTGAGCCGGGTGCCGGCAGCGCCGAGCCGAGGGCCGGCACGCCCCACCGCCGGGCCGTCGTCACCCTGTTCGGCATCGCGCTGACCGTGCTCGCCGCCGACGCGGCCACCAAGCACCTCGCCCTGGGGGCCCTGGAAAACCGGGAGCCGGTCCGGTTGCTCGGCGGCGCGGTCTACCTCAGCCTCACCCGCAACAGCGGCGCGGCGTGGAGCATCGGCGCCGACTACACCTGGGTCTTCCCGCTGATCACCGTCGGGGTGGTCGGTTGGATCGTCTGGATGGCGCTGCGCCTGCGCTCGCTGCCGTGGGGGATCTCGCTGGGCCTGGTGCTGGGCGGGGCCCTGGGCAACTTCGTCGACCGGGTCTTCCGCGCCCCGGGCTGGTTCGTGGGGCACGTGGTGGACATGGTCAGCGTCTTCGCACCGTACGGCCGGGTCTTTCCGGTGTTCAACCTGGCCGACAGCGCCCTGGTCTGCGGCGTGCTGCTCGCCCTCCTGCTGGAGCTGACCGGCCGGCAGCGCGACGGCAGCCGGATCGGCCACGGCGCGGCCACCGACGAGCCGGCGCGGGCCGACGCCGGGCAGCGGGAGCGGGCATGACCGCCGCCTTCGCCGCTGGCGGCGACCACCGTTCCCTGCCCGTTCCCGACGGCCTCGACGGCATGCGGCTCGACCAGGCCGTGTCGCGGCTGTTCGGGCTGTCCCGCACCGCCGCCGCGGCCCTGGTCGACGCCGGCGACGCGCTGGTCGACGGGGTCGCCCGACCCAACTCCCACCGGGTGAAGGCCGGCTCGTGGCTGGAGGTGACCCTGCCCGCGCCGGTCGCCCCGCCCACCGTGGTGCCGCAGGCGGTGCCCGGGCTGCGGGTGGTGTACGCCGACGACGACATCGTGGTGGTGGACAAGCCGGTCGGCGTCGCGGCCCACCCGAGCCCCGGCTGGACCGGCCCGACGGTGATCGGCGCGCTGGCCGCCATCGGGCACCGCATCTCGACCAGCGGCGCCGCCGAGCGGCAGGGCGTGGTGCACCGGCTCGACGTGGGCACCACGGGCATCATGGTGGTCGCCAAGAGCGAGCAGGCCTACACCGCGTTGAAGCGGGCGTTCAAGTACCGCGAGGTGGAGAAGCGCTACCACGCGGTGGTGCAGGGGCACCTCGACCCGCTGCGCGGCACCATCGACGCCCCGATCGACCGGCACCCCACCCACGACTACCGCTGGGCGGTGGTCTCCGGCGGCAAGCCGAGCATCACCCACTACGACACGGTGGAGGCGTTCCCGGCCGCGAGCCTGGTCGACGTCCGGCTGGAGACCGGGCGGACCCACCAGATCCGGGTGCACTTCTCCACGCTGCGGCACCCGTGCGTGGGTGACCTCACCTACGGCGCAGACCCGACGCTCTCCGCCCGGCTGGGCCTGGCCCGGCAGTGGCTGCACGCCCGGTCGTTGAGCTTCCTGCACCCCCGCACGGGGGACGAGGTGCGCTTCGTCAGCGACTACCCTGACGACCTGGACCGCGCGCTCGAGATCCTCCGCGACTGAGCGTCGTCCCGCCCGTGACGATCCGACGAGGGACATCCCCGCCCACCGCCCGACGGGGCCGCTCTCCGGGACCGGCCCCGGCGGCCGGCCGGGACCCGTCGCCGATCCCGGCGGTGGGCGAAACGTCGGAACCCGCACCGGGCGTGACGGACGCGTCACCCGCCTCGGTCGGGTCACCGCCCGGCGGGCCGCGTCCGCTGGCCCTGTCGACCTCGGCAGACGCCAACGGCGGCGGCACACCGGGCTCCGTGCCGTGACGGGAGGAAGAACCGAAGGTGCGTAGACGGGTGTGGTCCGAATAGGGTTTCGTTCGTAGCCTGTCAGACGGGCATCGATGGCGCTGGGAGGGCGAGCCGTGGAGGGCAGCGAGACCGGCTGGGGGCGGCCGGCCGAACCAGCACCGCGGTGGCGGGCGCTGCTCGACCGGGCCCGGCACGGCAGCCGCACGGCCGAGCAGGCCGAAGCCGACCGGCACGCCGATCCGCCGCCCCTCCCACCGGAGCCGCTGCCCCGCCGCTCGTCGGGCAACGGCTACGCCGCGCGGGTGCCGGCCATCGGGCGGGCCCCCGAGCCGTACGTGCCGGAGCCCGGCCCGCCGCCGTACGGCGCGGAGTACGGTCGCCCGGTCGACGCCGGCTACCGGGCCGAGGCCACCTACCGGGTGGAGCCGGCCTACCGGATGGAACCGGCCGAGCCCGCCTACCGGGTGGAGCCGGAGTACCCACCCGAGCCCGCCTACCGCGCGGAGCCGGAGTACCCACCCGAGCCCGCCTACCGCGCCGCCCCGATCGAGCCCACCTACCGGTCTGATCCCGTCGAGCCCACCTACCGGTCTGATCCCGTCGAGCCCACCTACCGGGCCGATCCGGAATATCCCGCCGAGCCGGCGTACCGGGTGCCGGCCCAGCCCCCGCCGCCCCGCATCGAGTCCGAGCCGCGCCGCGGCCCGGGGCCGGTCGAGTCGCGCTACGCGGTGCTGGACAACGGCTACCGGCACGAGCCGCCCCCGGTCGAGTCCCGCTACGCGGTGCTCGACAACGGCTACCGCTCCCGGCGCGCCCACCAGACGCCGCCCCCGCCCGCCGCGCCACCACCGACCGCCGCGGCGGTGGCCGCCGTGCCGCCGCCCGCCGCGCCGGTGGCCGCCGATCGGGGCTATCCGGCGCGCGTCGAGTGGCGCCCACGCGGCGCGGAGAACGAGCTGGAGCGCGCCGTCGGGGTGCTCCGCCGCGACCTTGGCACCCCCCGGGTGCTCGCGTTCGCCAACCCGAAGGGCGGGGTGCACAAGACCACCGCCACCGTGCTGGCCGCGGCGACCGTCGGCAGCGTACGCGGGCGGGGCGTGCTGGCCTGGGACGACAACGAGCTGCGCGGCACGCTGGGGCTGCGCGCCGGCAGCGCCCGGCACGCCCGGACCATCCGGCACCTGGTCAGCGATCTCGCCCACGTCGAGATCAAGGAGGGGCCCGAGCTGCTGGAGCACCTGGACGACTACCTGCGGCACGCCTCCGACGGCTCGTACGACGTGCTGGCCGGCGAGGAGAGCCCGCGGTTCGCCCAGCGGCTCGACCAGTTCACCGTCCGGCGGGTGCTGGAGCTGCTGCGGCGCACCCACGACGTGGTCTGCGTGGACACCGGCAACAACGTGGAGAGCGCCAACTGGCGCACCGTCATGCAGGCGGCGGACCAGCTCGTGGTGACCACCGTGCCGCGTGAGGACGCCGCGTTCAGCGCAGACTGGATGCTCGACCTGCTGCACGAGGTGGGGATGGGGGAGCTGGCCGACAACGCGGTCACCCTGATCTCCTGCCCCACGCCGGGCCGCTCGCCCTTGCAGGACGATCTGGAGCGGCACTTCGCCACCCGCACCCGGGCCGTCGCCGTGGTGCCGTACGACCCGGCGCTGGAGACCGGCTCCTCGATCGAGTACCACCAGCTCCAGCAGGAGACCCGGCAGGCGTGGCTGAAGGCCGCCGCGGTGATGCTGGAGCCGTTCGCCCGGTGAGCGGGCGTGCCGCCACCGGCCACCCACGCCGCCCGCGGGCCTGAGAGGATCACCGGGTGAGTGCGGACACCCCCGAACCCGACCGGCCCGGCCGCCGGCCCGACGAGCCGGGGGCGCCGGCCGCCTGGGCGGAACCCGGCCCGCCGGCCCGCGTCGGCCCCGCCGACCCGCACCGCGCCCGGGAGCCCGTCCCGCCGTACGACGCCACGACCGGCGTCCCGCCGTACGGCGCGGCGGTGGAGTACGTCCCCGGCGGGAGCGGCCTGGAGTACGCCGCCGGCTACCCGCTCGCGCCGCCGGCGGAGCCGGACCTGTCGCGCGGGCGGGCGGTGCGGCTCGCCCTGCTGGCGGTGCTCGCGTCGAGCGTGCTCGGGGTGCCGCTCGGGCTGCTCTGGGCCGCGCTCGCTCCGGACACGCCGGTGCTCAAGGTCGCCGACGGGGCGATCTACGCCGAGCCGCAGCCGGAGCAGCCGATCGCCGCCGACGGCTGGTTCAGCCTGCTGGGGTTGGGCTTCGGGGTGCTCGCCGCGCTCGCGCTGTGGTTCCTGTTGCGCCGGGTACGGGGGCCGGTCGGCCTGCTCGCCGCCGTGTTCGGCGCCTTCGGCGCGGCGCTGGTCGCCTGGCAGGTCGGCCGGCGGATGGGACTGGCCGGCTACGAGCGACTGCTGGAGGACGCGCCGGTCGGCCAGGCCTTCGACAAGCCGGCCGACCTGCGGGCCGGCGGAATCGAGTGGCTGCTCGGCGTGCTGCCGGTGCCGCACGGCAACCTGCTGCTGCCCGCGTTCGGCGCGGCCGTGACGTACACCCTGCTGGCCGGCTGGTCGCGCTGGCCCTCGCTGCGCCCGGAGCGCGAGCCCGGCGCACCCGGGCTCAGTTGGGAGTCGGCGGGGACGCCAGCTCCGCCAGCGGCACCGGAACCGCCCGCACCTGGCGCAGCAGCGCCGCCTCGCGGTTGAGCAGGCGCAGCTCGGCGCGGAGCCGGGCGGCGGTGTCGTCGATGGCGAGCAGCCGCTGCCGGTCGGCCACCGTCAGCACGGCCGTGGCCGCCACCAGGTGCGACAGCACCGTCGGGTCCTCCGGCAGCTGCTCGGAGAGCTGCTCCGGGTCGGCGCGGACCAGGCCCAGGTACTGCCGGAAGACCGAGATCACCCGGGCGGCGAGCAGGTCGGCGACCTCGTCGGGCCCGCCCGGCTCGGGCAGCCACTCCACGTCGGCGGTGAGGTAGGGCTCGGCGTCGCGGTCGACGTCGGCGATGCGGAACCTGCGCTTTCCCACCGTGACGATGTCGAAGCCACCGTCGGGGCGCTCGGTGACCTGCCGCAGCTCGGCGGTGCAGCCCACCTCGTGCAGGGTGACGTCGCCGCCGGGCAGCGGCCGGCCGTCCGGCCCGGTGGGGGCGACCTCCCAGCCGGCCCGGATGGCCACCACGCCGAACTCGCGCGGGGCCTCCTCGGGCAGCGCGACCAGGTGGCGGACCAGGGCGCGGTAGCGCTCCTCGAATATGTGCAGCGGCAGCACCAGACCGGGAAAGAGGACCGTTCCGAGCGGAAACACCGGCAGCCGCGCAGTCACGCGTCGAGCGTAGCCCGATCCCGGCGCGGCGGCGTGTCCCGGCTCACCGTCCCGGCGTACGGGCGGCGCCGGTCGCCGTCCGGCCGGGCCGCCTAGACTCGCAAGGGTGTTGAACCGGATCGACCTGCGCGGCGGCGTCCGTGACCCGCGCCGCCTGCTGCCCCGTGCCCAACTCGACGTCTCCGTGGCCGTCGAGCGGATTCGCCCTCTCGTGGAGGCGGTCCGGGAGCATGGTTACGCGGCGATCCGGGAGGCCAGCGAACGGTTCGACGGGGTCTCGCCCGAGGTGCTGCGGGTGCCCGCCGAGGCGATCGCCGAGGCGGAGGGCACCCTCGACCCCGGGGTGCGCGCCGCGCTGCTGGAGTCGATCACCCGGGCCCGGAAGGTGCACGCCGACCAGCGCCGCACCGACCACACCACCCAGGTGGTGCCGGGCGGCACGGTGACCGAGCGCTGGGTGCCGGTCGACCGGGTCGGCCTCTACGTCCCCGGCGGCCTGGCGATGTACCCGTCGACCGTGGTGATGAACGTGGTGCCGGCCCAGGCGGCCGGGGTGCGCTCGCTGGTCGTAACGAGCCCGCCGCAGAAGGACAACGGCGGGCTGCCCGACCCCCGGGTGCTCGCCGCCTGCGCCCTGCTCGGCGTCGACGAGGTCTACGCCGTCGGCGGCGCCCAGGCCGTGGCGATGCTGGCGTACGGCGCGGCGGTCGACGCCGAGGGCGCCGCCCACTGCGACCCGGTCGACATGATCACCGGCCCGGGCAACATCTGGGTCACCGCCGCCAAGCGGCTGCTGCGCGGCGTCGTCGGCATCGACGCCGAGGCCGGCCCGACCGAGATCGCGATCCTGGCCGACGACACCGCCGACCCGGCGCACGTCGCGGCCGACCTGGTCAGCCAGGCCGAGCACGACCCCCTCGCGGCCAGCGTGCTGGTGACCCCCTCGGTCGAGCTGGTCGAGGCCGTCGAGCGGGAGCTGGCCCGGCAGGTGCCGGCCACCAAGCACGCCGAGCGGGTCACCACCGCGCTCACCGGCGAGCAGAGCGGCGTCGTCCTGGTCGACGACCTCGACGCCGGGCTGCGGGTGGTCGACGCGTACGCGGCCGAGCACCTGGAGATCCAGACCCGCGACGCGCGCGAGTGGGCGATGCGGGTGCGCAACGCCGGGGCGATCTTCGTCGGCGCCTGGTCGCCGGTGTCGCTGGGCGACTACTGCGCCGGCTCCAACCACGTACTGCCCACCGGTGGCTGCGCCCGGCACTCGTCCGGGCTGTCGGTGCAGTCCTTCCTGCGCGGCATCCACCTGGTCGACTACTCCCAGCAGGCGCTGCGCGAGGTGGCCCCGCACGTGGTCACCCTGGCCACCGTGGAGGACCTGCCGGCGCACGGCCGGGCGGTCCAGGTGCGCTTCCCGGGGGAGCTGGGGTGAGCGGGCGCGGCGGCAGACCCGACCCTCGACGGCCTGGGGCCGTCACCGGGCGGAACGGGGTGGCGGCGTGAGCGGGCTCGACGACCTGCCGATCCGCGACGACCTGCGCGGGCTGTCGCCGTACGGGGCGCCGCAGCTCGACGTGCCCGTGCGGCTGAACACCAACGAGAACTCCTACCCGGTGCCCGAGCCGGTGGTGGACGCGATCGGCAAGGCCCTCGCGGCGGAGCTGCGCGACCTCAACCGCTACCCGGACCGCGACGCCGTGGCGCTGCGCGCCGACCTGGCCGGCTATCTCGGCCACGGGCTCACCGTCGACCACGTGTGGGCGGCGAACGGCTCCAACGAGATCCAGCAGCAGCTGCTCCAGGCGTTCGGCGGGCCGGGGCGCAGCGCGCTCGGCTTCACCCCCGCGTACTCGATGCACCCGCTCCTGGCGCTCGGCACCGGCACCCGGTGGGTGCCGGCCCGCCGCGGCGTCGACTACGGGCTGACCGCCGACGAGGCGGTCGCGCAGGTGCGCGAGCACGCCCCGGACGTGGTCTTCCTCTGCTCACCGAACAACCCCACCGGCACCGCCCTCGACCCGGCGGTGGTCGCCGCGGTGCTGGACGTCGCGCCGGGCATGGTGGTCGTCGACGAGGCGTACGCCGAGTTCGCCCGCCCCGGCACGGTCAGCGCGCTGGCGGTGCTGCCCGGGCATCCGCGGCTGGTGGTGACCCGGACGATGAGCAAGGCGTTCGGCTTCGCCGGTGGCCGGCTCGGCTACCTGGCCGCCGACCCGGCGGTGGTGGCGGCGGTGCAGCTGGTCCGGCTGCCGTACCACCTCTCGGCGCTCACCCAGGCCGCGGCCCGGGCGGCGCTGGCGCACCGCGACGCCCTGCTCGGCACGGTGGCGGCGATCTCCGAGCAGCGCGACCGCATCGTGGCGCGGCTGCGCGACCGGGGGCTGCGGGTGGCCGACAGCGACGCCAACTTCGTGCTGTTCGAGGTCGGGGACGACCAGGCCGTCGCCTGGCGCACCCTGCTCGACGCCGGCGTGCTGGTGCGCGACGTCGGCCTGCCGGGCTGGCTGCGGGTCACCGCCGGCACCCCCGCCGAGACCGACGCCTTCCTCGCCGCCATGGAGAAGATCTAGTGGGAGCGCGAGGAGTGAGCTTGCGAGCCCCGCAGTCGCGACCGAAAGGCAAGCAATGAGCCGGACCGCCCGGGTGGAGCGGATCACCAAGGAGACCAAGGTCCTCGTCGAGATCGACCTCGACGGTGCCGGCCGGGCCGAGATCGGCACCGGGGTCGGCTTCTACGACCACATGCTGCACCAGATCGCCCGGCACGGCGGCTTCGACCTGACCGTGCGCACCGTGGGCGACCTGGAGATCGACGCCCACCACACGATGGAGGACACCGCGCTCGCCCTGGGCGCCGCGTTCGACCAGGCGCTGGGGGACAAGGCCGGCATCCGGCGGTACGGCTCGGCCACCGTCCCGATGGACGAGGTCCTCGTCCGGGCCGCCGTCGACCTCTCCGGCCGCCCGTACGTGGTGCACGACGAGCCGGCGCTGGCGCCGTACATCGGGCCGGTCTACCCGACCAGCATGACCCGGCACATCTGGGAGTCCTTCGGCCAGGCGGCCCGGATCACCCTGCACGTGGACGTGCTGCGGGCGGCCCGACCCGGCGGCCACCCGGACGCGCACCACGTGGTGGAGGCCCAGTTCAAGGCGGTGTCCCGCGCGCTGCGCGAGGCCACGGCGATCGACCCCCGCGCGGCGGGCGCCATCCCCAGCACGAAGGGGGCCCTGTGAGCGTGAGGAACGCAGCGGAGCGGAGTCCCGCAGTCGCGAACGAGAAGGGCTCTGTGAGCGCGAGGAACGCAGCGCAGCGGAGTCCCGCAGTCGCGAACGAGAAGGGCTCTGTGAGCGTGAGGAACGCAGCGCAGCGGAGTCCCGCGGTCGCGAACGGGAAGGGCTCTGTGAGCGTGAGGAACGCAGCGCAGCGGAGTCCCGCGGTCGCGAACGGAAGGCGAATCTGATGGGTGGGGTGCTGCCGTCGTTGCTGCTGATCCTGGCCGGCGTGCTGGTCGGCGGGGCGTGGTCGCTGCACAGGCAGGGCGCCCCGCGCGGCGCGGTGGTCGTCACCGCGCTGCTCGCCGCCCTGGCCACGGCCGCCGGGGTGCTCTGGCTGCTGCCGGGGGAGAGCGCGTGAGCGGGCGGAGCGCGCGGCGGCGTCGCGCCGCCGCCGACCGGAGGGTGGTGACGGCATGAGCCGCGTGGTGGTGCTCGACTACGGGTCGGGCAACCTTCGCTCGGCCGAGCGGGCCCTGGCCCGCGCGGGCGCGGACGTGACGGTGACCGACGACCTGACCGCCGCCGCCGAGGCCGACGGCCTGGTGGTGCCGGGCGTGGGCGCGTTCGCCGCCTGCATGGCCGGGATCGAGGCCCTCGGCGCCGGCCCGGTGATCGCCGAGCGCGTCGAGGCCGGCCGCCCGGTGCTGGGCATCTGCGTGGGCATGCAGGTCCTCTTCGAGCACGGCGACGAGCACGGCGTGGTGACCAAGGGGCTCGGGCTGCTCCCCGGCGGGGTGACCAGGCTGGCCGCCGCCCGGCTGCCGCACATGGGCTGGAACACGGTCGCGGCGCCGGCGGGGTCGGTGCTCTTCGCCGGCCTTCCCACCGACAGCCGGTTCTACTTCGTGCACTCGTACGGGGTCGGGGAGCCGGGCGCGCTGGCGGAGGTAGGCGCCACGGTCACCACCGCCCACCACGAGACGGACTTCGTGGCGGCCGTGGAGCGGGGTTCGCTCTGCGCCGCGCAGTTCCACCCGGAGAAGTCCGCCGACACCGGTGCCGCGCTGCTGCGCAACTGGCTCGCCACGCTCCCCACCGGTGACTGAGCGCCTGTCCGGCGGGGCGGGTCCGCTCCGGCCCGCCAACCGCCCGTCCGCCCGCCCACGGTCGCTCGGCCGGCCGCCCCGTCGGCGGGGCACGTCGTGAGCAAGGAGCGGGCCCGGCGCCGGGCGGCCCGGGAGGCCGAGGCGGCCCGGGAGCGGGTCGTCCGCGAGCGGCGGGCGGCCCGGCGGGCGCGGCGGCGGGCGCTGGTCCGCCGGATGACGCCGTCGCTGCGCCGGGGGCGGACGGGCCGGCTGCCCCGGCACAGCCGCGGCGAGCGGGCCGCCATCGTGCTGCTGACCCTGGTGGCGATGGTCCTGATCTGGTCGTTCGTCGACGATCTCGCGCTGCGGATCGCGCTGGTCGTGCTGTTGCTGCTCGTACTGCCGGCGATCGTGGTGATCGCCCTGGACCGTCGCACCTGACTTCGAGGAGAAATACCGTGAGCCTCACCCTGTTGCCCGCCGTGGACGTCGCCGACGGCCAGGCCGTCCGACTCGTGCAGGGCGCCGCCGGCAGCGAGACGACGTACGGCGACCCGTTGGAGGCCGCGCTGGCCTGGCAGCGGGACGGCGCCGAGTGGATCCACCTGGTCGACCTCGACGCCGCGTTCGGCCGCGGTTCCAACGCGCACCTGCTCGCCGAGGTGGTGCGGCAGCTCGACGTGAAGGTGGAGCTGTCCGGCGGCATCCGCGACGACGAGTCGTTGCGGGCGGCGCTCGGCACCGGGGCCGCCCGGGTGAACATCGGCACCGCCGCCCTGGAGGATCCCGTCTGGTGCGACCGGGTGTGCGGCGAGTTCGGCGACCGGGTGGCGATCGGGCTGGACGTGCGGGGCCGTACCCTCTCGGCCCGGGGCTGGACGCGCGACGGCGGCGACCTCTTCGAGGTACTGGAGCGGCTGGACAAGGCGGGCGCGGCGCGCTACGTCGTCACCGACATCACCAAGGACGGCACCATGCGCGGGCCGAACCTGGACCTGCTGCGCGAGGTCTGCGCCCGCACCGACGCCCCGGTGATCGCCTCCGGTGGGGTCTCCACCCTGGACGACCTGCGGGCGCTGGCCACCCTAGAGCCGATCGGGGTGGAGGGCGTGATCGCCGGCAAGGCGCTCTACGCGGGCGCCTTCACCGTGGCGCAGGCGCTGGAAACCCTGGCCGCGGCGTGACCGTCACGCGGCTCGGCTCGGGCGGCCCGTGGGAGTCGCTGTACGGCTACTGCCGGGTCGTGCGGGCCGGTGACCTGGCCTGGACGGCCGGCTGCACCTCCACCGTCGACGGCGTGGTCACCCACGTCGGCGACGCCGCGGCGCAGACCGCCCAGGCCCTGCGGATCGGGCTGGACGCGCTCGCCGAGGTGGGCGCGGAGCCCGGGGACGTGGTGCGGACCCGGATGTACGTCACCGACCGGACGTACGCCGACGAGGTGGGCCGGGCGCACAACGTGGTCTTCGGCGCGGTCCGCCCGGCGGCCACCATGGTGGTGGTGGCCGGCCTGCTCGACCCGGAGCACCTGGTCGAGGTGGAGCTGGAGGCGTATCTCGGCGACCGCTGAGCCCGCGCGGCGGGTGGCGCCGGTCACCGCGCGCCCCGATGGGTTGTGCACAATCTAATTGCGCGTTACGGTTCCCCGGTGACCGACGACCTGGTGCTGCGCCGGCAGGTGTGCTTCGCGCTCTACGCCGCGTCGCGCGCCCTCACCGACGTCTACCGGCCCGTGCTCGACGAGTTCGGCCTGACCTATCCGCAGTACCTGGTGCTGATGGTGCTCTGGGAGCGCGACGACGACGCCCCCACGGTCTCCGAGCTCGGCGCCGCCCTGCGGCTGGACTCCGGCACGCTCTCCCCGCTGCTCAAGCGGCTGGAGGGGGCGGGGCTGGTCGTCCGGACCCGGTCGGCGCGCGACGAGCGGCGGGTGGAGGTGGGCCTGACCGGCGACGGGCGGGCCCTGCGCGACCGGATGGGCGAGGTGCCGCTGCGGGTCGCCCGCGCCACGGGCCTCACCGAGGCGGAGCTGGTCGCCCTGCGCGACACCCTCACCCGGGTCACCGAGACGATCCACCGACAGAAGGAGCAGTGACCACCATGCAGGTGCTCTACACCGCGTCCGCCCGGGCCACCGGGGACGGTCGGGACGGCCACGTCCGCACCTCCGACGGCACCGTCGACCTGGGGCTCGCCGTGCCGAAGGAGATGGGTGGCGCCGGCGGCGCCGCCAACCCCGAGCAGCTCTTCGCGGCCGGCTACGCCGCCTGCTTCCACTCGGCGCTGCGCCTGGTCGCCCGCAAGGCGAAGGCCGATGTCTCCGGCTCGGTCGTGGAGGCCGAGGTGGGCATCGGCGCCAACGGCGGCGGCGGTTTCGGGCTGACCGTCGCCCTGGTGGTCGACCTGCCGGCCGTCGCGCGCGCCGCCGCCGAGGACCTGGTCGCGCAGGCGCACCAGGTCTGCCCCTACTCGAACGCGACGCGCGGCAACGTCGAGGTGGCGCTGACCGTCCGCGAGGCGCTGTGAGCACCCGCAGCCGGGAGGTCCACCTCGCCTCCCGCCCGGAGGGCTGGCCGACCGCCGAGAACTTCCGGCTGGTGGAGACCGAGGTGCCCACCCCGGGTCCGGGTCAGGTCGTGGTCCGCAACCGGTACGTGTCGGTCGACCCGTACATGCGGGGGCGGATGAACGACGTCAAGTCGTACGTGCCGCCGTTCGCGCTCGACGCGCCGCTGGACGGCGGGGCGGTCGGTGAGGTCGTGGCCAGCGAGGCCGAGGGCGTCCGGCCCGGCGACACCGTGCTGCACGGCCTCGGCTGGCGCGAGTACGCGCTGCTGGACGCGAAGGCCGTCCGGAAGGTCGATCCCGACCTCGCCCCGGTCACCGCCTACCTGAGCGTGCTCGGCATGACCGGGCTGACCGCGTACGCCGGGCTGCTGGAGGTCGCCGGGATGCAGCCGGGGGAGACCGTCTTCGTCTCCGCCGCCGCCGGCGCGGTGGGCAGCCTGGTCGGCCAGATCGCCAAGCTCCGGGGCGCGGCGCACGTGGTCGGCAGCGCGGGCTCGGCGGCCAAGGTCGAGCGGCTGCGGGCGCTCGGCTTCGACGCCGCGTTCGACTACCACGACGGCCCGGTGCGCGACTCGCTGAAGGCCGCCGCCCCCGGCGGCGTCGACGTCTACTTCGACAACGTCGGCGGCGACCACCTGGAGGCGGCGATCTCCGCGATGAAGGTGCACGGCCGGGCCGCGATCTGCGGCATGATCGCGCAGTACAACGCCACCGAGCCGCCGGCCGCGCCGCGCAACCTGGCGCTGCTCATCGGCAAGCGGCTCACCCTGCGCGGTTTCCTGGTCGGCGACCACAACCACCTGCGCGACGAGTTCGTGCGCGAGATGGCCGGCTGGCTGCGCGACGGGAAGGTCTCGTACGACGAGACCGTCGTCGACGGCATCGAGAACGCCCCGGAGGCGTTCCTCGGCCTGCTGCGCGGCGAGAACCTGGGCAAGATGCTCGTCCGGGTCTGAGCGAGGGCGCCGTTGCCGGCGTCATGGCCCCTCGACGCGGTGGCCGGCCTCACCGGCCGGTCACCGCCGGCGCCGGGAAGGATAGGCTCGCGGCATGACGGTGGCGGTGCGGGTCATCCCGTGTCTCGACGTGGACGCCGGTCGGGTGGTCAAGGGGGTCAACTTCCTCGACCTGCGCGACGCCGGCGACCCGGTGGAGCTGGCGGCGGCGTACGACCGGGCCGGCGCGGACGAGCTGACCTTCCTCGACGTCACCGCCTCCTCCAGCGACCGGGGCACCATGCTCGACGTGGTCCGCCGCACGGCGGAGTCGGTCTTCATCCCGCTGACCGTCGGCGGTGGCGTCCGGCAGGTCGCCGACGTCGACACCCTGCTGCGCGCCGGCGCGGACAAGGTCGGGGTGAACACCGCCGCGATCGCCCGTCCGGAGCTGATCGCCGAGATCGCCGACCGGTTCGGCCGGCAGGTGCTGGTGCTCTCGCTGGACGTGCGGCGCGCGCCCGGCGGCGGCACGCCCAGCGGGTTCGAGGTGACCACCCACGGCGGCCGGCGCGGCACCGGGCTGGACGCGGTCGAGTGGGCCCGCCGCGGCGCCGAGCTGGGCGCGGGGGAGATCCTGCTGAACTCGATGGACGCCGACGGCACCAAGGCCGGTTTCGACCTCGAACTCATCGGCGCCGTGCGCCGGGTGGTCGACGTGCCGGTGGTGGCCAGCGGCGGCGCGGGCCAGGTGGCACACTTCCCGCCGGCGATCGGTGCCGGCGCGGACGCGGTGCTCGCCGCCAGCGTCTTCCACTTCGGCGAGCTGACCGTCGCCGAGGTCAAGGACGCGCTGCGCGGGGCGGGCCACCCGGTCCGCTGAGCGCCCGCGTGATCCGCCCGCCGCGCCGGCGGCCGGTCAGTCCCGGCGGGACCGGTTCTCGGGGGAACGCCGGGGCGCCGGGATCGACCGCACCACGTACTCCTGGACGGCGGCGGCGTGGTCGGCCTCGTCCAGGTGCCACTCCGCGCTGACCGGGGCGTGCCGCCGGGCCAGTACGCCCTGCACGGTGTCGACCGTGGTGGCCAGCCCGGCGCTCGGGCGCGTGCGCCAGAGGCGCTCACCGTCGGCGGTGATCCGGAACCAGCCGTCGCTGACGCTGACCAGCCCGGCCCCGACGAGGCGACGGACCGCGGCCTCCACCTCGTGCCGTTCGGGGATCGCCTGGTTGAGGTGGTCGGCGGTGGAGAGCACGTCGGCGAGGCGGACCCCCTCGGGGCGGCGGCTGGACGCCGCGCGGCGGTGCCGTCCCGCACCGCTGGCGATCACCACCGAGACGAAGATCCAGGCATCGCTCCAGCGCCATCCGTTCTCCCCCATGCGAGGATTCTGCCGGGCGTCGCGTCCGAAGGGAACACCGGCGGTCGGCCCGCGTCCCGGACAGGGGTCGTCGCGGACGGGGCTCGGGGTGGTGCGGGGCCACCGCGGCCGACCGGGCGGGCACCGCGCGGGCCACGGCGGGCGGCAGGTGCGCGGCCACGCCAGGCGCGGGCCACGGCGGGCGGCAGGTGCGCGGCCACGC